>JACPQP010000162.1 GCA_016190465.1 Chloroflexota bacterium | reverse complement strand
CCGGGGGATGAGGGCCGTTCCCGCGCCACGGGCGATGCCACAAACGTGTGGCGGACCCGCGCGGTTCTGGAGAATGAACTGTGGAGACCACCTGCGTTTCGTTTCTCTCGTGTGTCATAGAGAGAGTGGGGTAAGGACCGGGTGAGGACCAAGCAGTAGCGGTCAGATCTCCAGCCGAACCCGTTTACGTGGTGGAGGTGGCAGGGCGTGGAGCGCGTGGTTACCGTACATATCGAGAAACTGCCGGAGGGCCTCTACCTGGCCACCTCTGACGACATTCAGGGGCTTGTGGCCCAGGGACGTACTGTCACGGAGACGCTCGAGATCGCACGAGACGTCGCGCGGAAGCTCATCGAAGCGCACGAGGAGCGCCAAGCGGCTCTGCAACTCCAGGTAGTCGGCGAGTCGTTTGACTATCCGCTCATCGTCGGCGCTTGACGTGGGCCAACTGGCGGGCTTCCGCTGCTCCATGGCCCGGGACGGACGGGAACCGCAGATGTACGTGGCCCTCACCCCACGCCCCTCTCCCACGGCGTGAGGGGTAGGGGGTGAGGGCCACGTTCATCGGCGGGTTTCTTAGGTTGCTGCGGCCGGCAAGCGGGGAGCACGCCCGGTGCCGGATCATTTAGGACTACACGCCCGGCCCATTGGCGGCCTGGCGAAGCTGCCGGAGCAGCCCCAGGAAGGCCTGCGCCGGGCCGCTGAGGTCGGCCCCGCGGCGATGGATCGCCACCACCGGGCGAAGGATGGTCGGCGCGCCGACCACGGCGACCGGGGCGAGCGTGCCCGTGGCCACCTCCCGCTGCACCGCCACCCGCGGCAGGAGCGCGACGCCCATCCCCAGCTCGACCATCTTCTTCGCCGCCTCGGCGTTATCGAGCTCCATGGCCGTGGCCGGGACGATGCCCCGGTCGCGGAACAGCGCGCGGGTCAGCTCGTAGTAGCTGGACGTCCGGTCGAAGAGGATGAGTGTCTCGCGCGCGATCTCGGCCAGCGAGACGGCTCCGCGCGTCCGGAACGGGTGGGCCGAGTGGACCAGGAGCACCAGTTCGTCTTCGTAGCACGGATGCGCCTCGACCTCCGGGTTCTGCACCACGCGGACGACGCCGATCTCGATCTGATCGGCCAGAACCATCTCCAGGACTTCCTCGGAATGCCCGGTCCGGACGGAGAGGGAGACGCCGGGGTGCTCGGTGGCGAAGCGCTTCAGGACCGGGGGAAGAAAGTAGGTGCTGATGGCTGGTGCGGCGCCCAGCACCAGCCGGCCGGCTTGCACTGACCGGAGGTCGCGCAGCATCGCCTGTCCGTCGCGAAAGGCGCGGACTGCTCGCTCGGCATAGGGCAGGAATTCGCGGCCCACTGCCGTCAGGCGCACGCCTCGCGCGGTCCGGATCAGCAACCGTTCGCCCAGTTCGGCCTCGATGGCTTGAAGCCGGCCCGAGACCGATGGTTGCGATAGGTAGAGGACCTCCCCGGCCCGGGTCACGCTTCCGTAGCGGGCGACCTCGACGAACGTTTCCAGAAACTCGATCTGCATCGCGGCGATTCCAGGCGTTATTGCTCCCTATGGCTCTGCCATAGGGAAAGCCGATGGCGGCAGTCACTGGTCCGGTGGAACAGTCGAGGTATAGCCTCCTCCTATGGATGGCCATCGCCAAGCGATCGGTCACTGCTCCGACGCCTCTCTATTATAGAGATATCGGAATCCTACTGACCAGAGGGGAGGGGCAAGTTGAACACCCGAACGTACGCCAGGTGGCAGACCATTTCCGAGGAGGCAGGTGTCCGGGGTCGGGGGTCGGGAGCCAGGAGCCGGGGGCCGAAGCCCCGGACCCCTGGCACCTGGCACCCGACCCCCGCCACCCGATTCCCAGACGACGAGAGGCCGCGCGCCGAGCGGCGCCCGGTCGCCGAAATCAGCGCCGAAGTCAGAGAGTGCGGGTGTCCCGAGTGGTGCAGCATCGACCACGACAACGACTGAGTATCTGACTGTTTCGACCAAACAGGGTAAGGGAGGAACGAGCACGGTGTCTGTCCGTAATGGGGTGCCCCTGGAAACCGCGGCGCGCACACTTCGCGAGGCGTGGACGACCAGCGCGCGCTGGCGGGGCGTCGAGCGAACCTACTCGGCCGAGGATGTCTGGCGTCTGCGCAACTCGATCCACATCGAATACACCCTGGCCCGGCGGGGGGCGGAACGGCTCTGGCAGCTTCTGCACCGCCTGGACTACGTGGCCGCGCTGAGCGCGGTCACCGGCAACCAGGCGACGCAGCTCGTCCGGGCCGGCCTGCCGGCTATCTACGTCAGCGGCTGGCAGGTGGCGGCGGATGCCAACCTCGCCGGCCAGACCTATCCGGACCAGAGTCTCTACCCGTCGAACAGCGGTCCCCACCTGGTGCGCCGCATCAACCAGGCCCTCCAGCGCGCCGACCAGATCCAGCGCATCGACGCTGGAACCGAGGGCCTCGACGCGTGCGTCGACGTCGATTGGTTCGTGCCGCTGGTTGCCGACGGCGAAGCCGGCTTCGGGGGGCCGCTCAACGTTTTCGAGCTGACGAAGGCCTTCATCGAGGCGGGCGCCGCTGGCGTCCACTACGAGGACCAACTGGCGGCCGAGAAGAAATGTGGGCATCTCGGCGGCAAGGTCCTGATCCCCACCGCCCAGGCCATTCGCAACCTGAACGCCGCGCGGCTCGCGGCCGACGTGTTGGACGTGCCCACCGTGATCATCGCGCGGACGGATGCCCGGGACGCCCATCTCTTGACTACCGATGTCGATCCGAGCGACCAGCCGTTCCTGACCGGAGCGCGGAGCCCGGAGGGCTTCTTCCGCATCCAGTCCGGGCCCGCGCATGCCATCGCCCGCAGCCTCGCCTATGCGCCCTACGTGGACCTGCTCTGGTTCGAGACCTCCCACCCAGACCTGGGGGAGGCGCGAGCGTTTGCCGAGGCGATCCACGAGCGCTTCCCGGGTAAGCTCCTTGCCTACAACCTTTCGCCTTCTTTCAACTGGAAGCGAATGCTGGACGAGGCCACGATCGCGCGCTTCCCGGACGAGCTCGGCGCGCTGGGGTACAGGTTCCAGTTCATCACGCTGTCCGGCTTCCACGCGCTGACCCATAGCGCGTTCGAGCTGGCGCACGCCTTCCGCCGGCGCGGCATGGCGGCCTACGCCGACTTCCAACAGGCCGAGTTCGCCAGCGAGGAGTCTGGCTACGCCGCCACCCGGCACCAGCGGGAGGTGGGGACCGGGTACTTCGACCAGGTGGCGCTGGCCATCTCCGGCGGCGCGTCCTCGACCACGGCGCTCGCCGGCTCGACTGAGGCAGCCCAGTTCTAAATCTCACCGTATTCCGGCCGCGCTGGCGGCCGGCCGCTGGACGAACTGGATGTCGTGGAGGTGGCGGTAGACGCCACCCCGGGCCAGCAGCTCCTCGTGGCGGCCCCGCTCCACGATGCGGCCATGGACGAGGACGACGATCTGGTCAGCGCTCCGAATGGTCGACAGCCGGTGAGCGATGACGAACACGGTCCGGCCCCGGACCACGGCCTCCAGCGCGCGCTGGATCAGCACCTCGGTCTCGGTGTCGATGTCCGACGTCGCCTCGTCCAGGATGAGGATGCGCGGGTCTCGCAGGATCGCCCGGGCCAGCGCGATGCGCTGGCGCTGGCCCCGGGAGAGCATCACGCCGCCTTCGCCCACCGACGAGTCGTAGCCCTGGGGCAGCTCCACGACGAAATCGTGGGCATACGCCGCCCTCGCCGCGGCGACGATCTCCTCCTCGGTCGCCTCGAGCCGACCGTAGGCGATGTTCTCCCGGACCGAGCCGCTGAACAGGAACGTCTCCTGGAGCACCACCGCCAGGTTCGATCGCAGCGAGGCGAGCGTAATGTCGCGGAGGTCGCGCCCGTCGATGGTGACCCGTCCCGCGTTCGGGTCGTAGAATCGGGCGATGAGGTTGACCATCGTCGTCTTGCCCGAGCCCGTGTGCCCGACCAGCGCGACCATCTCGCCCGGTCGCGCTTCGACGTCGATATCCTGGAGAACCGGCTTACCCGGCTCGTAGCTGAAGGACACGTGCTCGAACCGGACGTGCCCCTCGGCCCGCTGGAGCGGCACCGCGTCCGGCCGGTCGACGACGTCGGGCCGCTCGTCCAGGAACTGGAAGATGCGCTCGGCCGCGGCCAGCGCCTGCTGGAAAACCGCGTTCACCCGGATTAGCTCCTCGATCGGCTGGTAGAAGGCGACCAGGTAGGCCGCGAACGCCACCAGCGTCCCGTAGGTCGTCTGGTCTGCCATCACGCGCTGGGCGCCCACCACGAGGACCAGCGCGGTGCCGACGGAGGAGATCATCGCGATCAGCGGCGTCGAGACCGACTGCACGGCGGCGGTGCTCATGTTCGCCTGAAGGTTCTCGCGGTTCTGGCTCTGAAACCGCTGCATCTGCTCACCCTCGCGGGCAAACGCCTTGCTCACTCGCACACCGGTGATGTTCTCGGCAAGCACCGCGTTGACTCCGGCGATCTTCTCCTGGACCTTGGAGTAGCGCCGGCGAAGAATCTCGGCCGAGACACTCGACGCGATCACCAGGGCGGGAAGCGTCGAGAAGACGATGATCGCCAGCCGCCACTCCAGGAGCGCCAGGACGACGCCGTAGAAGAGCATCATGATCACGCCGGCCGCCGCCTGGATGGCTCCACCCATGACCGACTGCTGAAGCACGTTGATGTCGTTAGTCGTCCGGGAGATGATGTCGCCGGTGCCCTGCCGCTCGTAGAAGCGGAGCGAGAGCCGCTGGATGTGCTCGAACAGCCGCTGTGCCATCCGGTAGACGAGCTGCTGCCCGGCCACGGCGAGCGTGTAGCGATTGATGTACTGGAGGAGATAGCGAAGCCCCTGCGTCCCGATCAGCGCAAAGGCCAGGGCCCACAGCATGTTGGTCCGCTCGGCGGGGATGATCTCGTCGACGACGTAGCGCGTCGCCCAGGGCAGCGCCATCTGAAGCGCCGAGGCCGCCAGCAAGGTGGCGAGGGAGAGGTAAAACTGCTGGCGGTACTCGTTGAGGATGCCCCCGAGCCGCTTCAGGATCGTCCAGGCGCTGGTCTGAAGCTTGACCTTCTCCCCCATCATCCACATCATGCCCGGCCCGCCGCCTCCGGGGCGCGCCATCCCGCCCGGCCCCGGCCCGCCCATACGCATCATCGCTCGTCCCTCCGAGTCTCACTCCGCTTCACATCCGATCCCTCGGCCGATGGCCGGGCGTCCGGGCGACGCGAGGTCCGGGGTTGCCGCGTCTCCGCCTCGCCGGGTCACTGTGTCGCCCCGTCGCCCGGTCGCCCCCTCGCCCCGTCGCCGATACGCTCCGTCGCCCCATTACCCATTCCCCAGCCCGGAGGCCCACCCGGCCGCCGAGCTGGACCGGCGGCCCCATCGGCCGCGACCGCCCAACGGCCGCGAGCCGGACCGGCGCCGTCCGCTCGGCCATCCACGCCGGCCACCACCAGCTCGCCCTCGCGCCCTTCCCGATGCAGTTGGAACTGGATCTGGTAGAGGTGCTGGTAGAGCGGGCATCGCTGCAAGAGATCATCGTGAGTGCCACGTTCGACGATCTGGCCCCGCTCGACGACCAGGATCTGGTCGGCCCGCTGCACGGTCGAGAGCCGATGGGCGATGACCAGCGTCGTCCGGTTGCGCATCAGCGTGTCGAGCGCTTGCTGGATCAGGTAGTCGGTCTGGGTGTCCACGCTCGTCGTCGCCTCATCAAGGATCAGGATGCGCGGATTGACCAGCAATGCCCGGGCGATGGCTATTCGCTGCCGCTGGCCGCCGGAGAGGCGGACGCCACGCTCGCCAACGAACGTGTCATAGCGGTCCGGCAACTCCAGGATGAAGTCGTGTGCGTGCGCTGCCTTCGCGGCGGCGACGACCTCCTCCTCGGTCGCCTCGAGCCGACCGTAGGCAATGTTCTCCCGAATGGTCATGTTGAACAGGAACGTCTCCTGCATCACCATGCCGATCTGTGAGCGCAAGGAGTCCAGCGTAAGGTCGCGAACGTCATACCCGTCGATCAGAATTCGGCCCCGGGTGACATCGTAGAAGCGCGGGATCAGGTTGGTGACGGTGCTCTTGCCCGAGCCGCTGGGGCCGACGAGCGCGATGGTCTGGCCCGGACGGACAGCCAGACTCACGTCGCGCAACAGCGGCTCATTCTTGCCATAGGCGAACCAGACGTTCTCAAAGCGGATGCTTCCGACCAGCGGCGGCAGTTGCACCGCGTCCGGCTTCTCTTGAACGTCGAGCGGCGTGTCCAGTATCTCGAACACGCGCTCGCCGGCTGCCATCGCCTGCTGGGACATCTGACTGATGAAGCCGAGGAAGCGTATCGGCATCCACATCATCAGCGCGTAGGTCTGGAAGGCGACGAGGCTGCCCAGCGAGAGCGAGCCCTCCATCACCCGGTAGCCGCCATAGGTGAGCACCAGGATCGTGCTCACCTGGGTGGCGAACTCCTGGCCGGACATGATGGACGCCATCAACGCGCTGATGCCGAGGCGTCGCTCGCGAATGCTCTTGTTCAGCTTCTCGAACCGCTGCGCCTCGTGCACCTCCCGCCCGTAGGCCTGGATCAGCTTGACCCCGGCGACGTTCTCCTGGATGACGGCGTTGAGCTGGGCGAACTGCGCCTGGATCTGGCGAAACATTGGCACGACGACGTTCGCCCGGCTCTGGTAGTAGTAGATCAGCGGCGCGACGATCAGCGCGACCAGCGTGAGTGGCAGATCGAGGACGATCATGACGGCAACGTTGGTCGTGACCCCCACGATGAGCATGACGATGCGGGAGAACGCCTGAGTCAGAAAGAACTGCACCATGTTGACGTCGTTGGTGACGCGCGACATGAGCTGACCGGTCTGATTGGCATCATAGAAGCTCATCGACTGAGACTGAAGGTGGCGATAGAGGGCGTTGCGCAGGTCGTAGATGACCCGTTGACCGACGAACTGTTCAAGATACGTCTGGACCGACTGGAGGCCATTGGCGAGCAGCGCCGAGCCGATCAGCCCGCCAACGTAGAGCAACAGGAGGTGCCAGCTCTGCCGCGGTATCGCCTCGTCGATGACCAGCTTGGTGAACCAGGCCGGCCCCATGCGGAAGCTGGTCAGCGCCAGAATGAGTCCAATCGACGACGCCGACGCCCACCAGTAGGGCCGAACGAACCGGAAGAGCCGCAGCAGAACTTGCACTCGTCACGCCTCCTTCGGAAGCTAGGGACGGAAGCTACGGAGGTTCACCACCAAGACGCAAGGGACACGAAGAATCCCTATCACTGTTCCGCAGATGCCCGCAGGAGCACCGTCAGCCCGGCCCGCACCTGCTCCTGTTCGGCCGGGTCCAGCCGCTCGAGCGCGCGGGCGAGGCGGGCCCGCCGCCCCTGATGCAACCGATCGGCCAGAGCGTGGCCCGCCTCGGTGAGACGGGCGATGACGACGCGCCGGTCGTCGCTGTCGTGTTGCCGCTCGACGAACCCCTGCCGGACCAGACGGTCGACCGTGCCGGTCACGCTGGGCATCGTGACACCCAGCACGGCTGAGAGTCGGCTGATCGGCGATGGTCCCTCACAATGGAGGACGAACATGATCTTGAGCTGGGCCATCGTCAGATCGAGGGTTGTCCAGTCCTGCACCTGGTCGCCACGGAGGTTCCGCATCAGTTGGTGAATGAGACCGCCGATCTCCTCGGTCAGCCGATCCGGGCGGTCGACGGCGCCCCCCGCGGCTGTTTCTCCTCGCGGTTCCTGCTCGATCAACGGTGCATCACCACTGCCCTTCGCGCTACTTTGGCGCGAGCGAATAGTTAGCCGGCTGCTAATAGTTTAGCTCAGCCTTGGGAAAAGTCAAGGGGAGTGGCCGGCTGCGGGCTGAGTCACGGGAACGTGAAACCGGCGCGCCTACCGTGTACAATCTCCGGTAGAGGCAGCGGAGACGCGGCAACACGGCGACGGGGCGACGGAGCGATGGGGCGGCGGGGGGGTGAGATCGGCCCCCGGTGCCCCGTGCGAGGCCCTACGTTAGCGCACAGGGGGGCGACGGGTAGGGGCGAGAGGTCGGCCGGAGAAAGGAAGGGGTAAACGAGTGGCGGTCAGCGTGGCACGCAAGACGGAGCGCTTCACCGAGTCGGTCATCCGGGAGATGACTCGGCTCATCCACCACTACCACCGCGCCGACGGCATCAACCTGGCGCAGGGGTTCCCGGACTTTCCGGCCCCGGCGGCGCTCAAGGACGCCGCTTGCGCCGCGATCCAGCACGACACGAATCAGTATGCGATCACCTGGGGCGCCCCCGCGCTTCGCCGGGCGATCGCGGTAAAAATGCGGCGCTTCTCCGGGCTGGACTTTGACCCGGAGACGGAGATCACCGTGTGCTGCGGGGCGACCGAGACGATGCTCTCGACGATGCTGGCCCTCGTCGACCCGGGCGACGAGGTGATCGTGCTCTCGCCCTACTACGAGAACTACTGGCCCGACGCCGTCCTGGCCGGGGCGATGCCCCGCTTCGTCACCCTCCACGAGCCGGACTGGCGGCTCGATCCGGCCGAGCTGCGGGCCGCATTTGGGCCGAAGACGAAGGCCATCGTCGTCAACACGCCGAACAACCCGACCGGCAAGGTCTTCGACCAGGTCGAGATGTCGCTGATCGCTGCGCTCTGCCAGGAGTTCGACGTCGTCGCGATCACCGACGAGATCTACGAGCACCTGGTGTACGCGGGCCAACACATCGCGCTCGCCACGCTTCCGGGCATGCGTGACCGCACCGTGACCATCAGTGGCCTTTCCAAGACGTACAGCGTCACTGGCTGGCGGGTGGGTTGGGCTTGCGCCAGCGCCCGACTCACCGATTCGATCCGGAAGGTCCACGACTTCGTCTCCGTCGGCGCTCCCGCGCCGCTGCAAGAGGCGGGCGCGACCGCCCTCGGCCTCCCCGACGAGTATTATGTCGAGCTGCGCGAGGGCTACCGCCAGCGCCGTGCCTTTCTGCTTGACGGACTCGATCAGCTCGGCTTCCGCTGCTATCCCCCCGATGGGGCGTACTACATCATGACCGAGATCGAGCAGTTCGGGCGCGGCGACGACGTCGCTTTTGCGCGCTACCTGGTGAAGGACCTGGGGGTCGCCGTCGTCCCCGGCAGCAGCTTCTACCCCGACCCCGCGCTCGGGCGGACCAAGGTGCGCTTCGCCTACCCGAAGCGTCTGGAGACCCTGGCGAAGGCGCTGGACCGGCTCTCGGGCCTGCGGTCGTGGTGACGTTGGGGCCGTCCTCCCTCCCCACGTCGGAGAGGGCAGGCACGGGGGAGAGGGCAGGCACGGGGGCGGAGAGGGCAGGCACGGGGGCCTGCCCCTACCAGGGGGTGAGGTTCCCTCAGTTCCTCCACGAGTACAGCGGGCCGTAGGGCCGGAGGTACTTGGCGTACAGCTTGATGAACTCGCCCCGGAGGATCTCTTCGACCTCGCCGCCGAAGTGCCGGACGTACCCCTCGGCGCACTTCCGCAGGAAGTCCCAGTCCGCCGGCGACCAGAGGCCCTCGCCGGGGCGCACGACGCCGACCTCCTTGCCGAGCTGGTAGTCGCGGACCGGGCCGCGCAGGTAGATCGCGCCGTTGTGCATCCCGGTCCCAATGAAGTTGGCGTGGTGACACTCGCCCGGTCCCAGGTCCAGTCCGAAGACGACGATCCGCCCTCCCGCCATGTACTCCCCGAGGAAGTCCTGGGCAGTCCCGCCGATGACCAGCGCCGGCACCTTGTCCAGGTACTCCTTCATGTGAATGCCGACCCGGTAGCCGACGTAGTCGCGGACGTAGATCGTGCCCCCGCGCATCGACATGCCCATGATGTCGCCGGAGTGGCCGTGAATGACGACCTCACCGGAGTTCATCGTGTTGCCAACGCCATCCTGCGCATTGCCGTAGACGACGATCCGCTGCCCGTTCATGAACGCCGCCAGGTCGTTGCCCGGCGTGCCGTGGATCTCGACCTCGATTGGCCGGTCCAGGTCGGTGGCGATGTAGCGCTGGCCGGCGACGTTGCGCAGGACGATCTTCGCGACATCCTGTCCATCGGGGCCGTCCGCCATCTTGCGGAGGAGCGCGTTGAGGTCCTTGTAGTACAGTCCGGCCGCGTTCACCTCGACGATGCGGCCCTGTCGAATGTCGGCGCTGGCATCTGCCACGGTCGTGCCTCCAGTGCTCCGTATTCTACATCCCCGCGTGCCGGACGCCGAGGATCTGCAGCTCGGTGTCGCTCAGGCCCACGCCCCGGAGGTGGTCCCGGTTACCCCGGAGCGACTCCAGCGAGTTGATACCCATCCCGCCGAGCATCTCCTTGATCTCGTGCTCCCAGCCTTTCAGCAGATTGGCCAGCCGCCGGGCCGCCAGGTCCGGGTTCTGCCGCTTGGCCAGGTGCGGGTCCGTCGTCGTGATGCCCCAGGAGCAGCGGCCTGACGGGCAGCCCTGGCAGACGTGGCAGCCGACCGCGATGAGCGCGGCGGTCGCGATGTAGACGGCGTCTGCACCGAGCGCGATGGCCTTGACCACGTCGCCCGCGTTCCGGATGCCGCCCGCGCAGACGAGCGAGACCTGGTTGCGGATGCCTTCCTGGCGGAGCCGGTGGTCAATCGAGGCCAGCGCGAGCTCGATCGGGATGCCGACGTTGTCCCGGATGATCTTCGGCGCCGCGCCGGTCGAGCCCCGGAGTCCGTCCACGGCGATGATGTCAGCGCCCGCCCGGGCGATGCCGGAGGCGATGGCCGCGGCGTGGTGGACGCCCGCGATCTTGACCGAGACCGGCTTGGTGTAGTTGGTGGCCTCCTTCAGCGCGTAGATGAGCATCCGGAGGTCCTCGATGGAATAGATGTCGTGCTGCGGCGCCGGGGAGAGTGCGTCAGTGCCCATCGGGATCATCCGGGTGGCCGCGACCTCGGCCGTCACCTTGTTGCCCGGCAGGTGGCCGCCGATGCCCGGCTTGGCCCCCTGGCCGATCTTGATCTCGACGATGCCCGAGTTGTCCAGGTACTCCCGGGAGACACCGAACCGGCCCGAGGCCACCTGAACGATGGTGTGGTCGCGGTAAGGGTAGAGACTCCGGTGCA
Organism: Chloroflexota bacterium; assembly: GCA_016190465.1. Classification (GTDB taxonomy): domain Bacteria; phylum Chloroflexota; class UBA6077; order FW602-bin22; family JACPQP01; genus JACPQP01. The sequence goes on along the minus strand of JACPQP010000162.1, from coordinate 5,099 downwards.
GCCCGCCCTCGCCGGTATTCCAGAAGGTGCCCATCTCGGTCGCGGCTCGGGCGAGCCCCTCCTGTACCTGGAGGGCGAGCGCGCCGTAGGAGATCGCCGAGAACATGATCGGCACTTCCAGCGTCCGCAGGGGGCCGAGCGGGGAACGCAGCTTCATGCTCCCGTAGTCGATGTCGAGCGTGTCGGGCCGGCGGCCGAGATAGGTTCGCACCTCCATCGGCTCGCGCAGCGGGTCAATCGAGGGGTTTGTGACCTGGCTGGCGTTGAGCACGAGCTTGTCCCAGTAGATGGTCTGGCCCTTGTCGTCGCCCATGCCGGTGAGGATGATGCCACCGGACTCGGCCTGCTGCATGGCGTCCTCGATAGCCTCGGGCCGCCAGTTAAAGTTGGGCCGGTACTGGAGCGGCCGCTCCTCGATCCAGATGGCGTGGGTGGGGCAGAGCGCGACGCAGCGGTGACAGCCGGTGCAGTTGGCCTCGGTTGAGTTGATGCAGTCGTTCCGCTCGTCGTAGTACAGGGCCTCCCAGCCGCACTGCCGGACGCACACCTGACACCGGATGCACCGGTCGTCCATGATGCGCGCCAGGAAGCGCGGCGGCAGGTAGCTTCTGAGCCGAGTGGATTGCCCGGTGATCATCGCTGCTCCTCTCCCGTCAGGACCGGAATGCCGTTGCGGGAAGCGGGCGACACGACGGGCGCCGACGTTTTCAGTCGGCCGATGATGGGCTCCCCGCCCATCGGGATCCAGGTCCGGTCGAGGTCCGGGCAGACGAGCCGGATGGCCGCCTCCTCCGAGGAGAGGAAGAGCACGTCGCCGGAAGTCGCGGCCGTCAGCGGGCGGAGCCGAATCCGATCGGTCAGCCCGATCATCTCGCCGGAGCGGCAGATGATGACGGTGAACGGCCCGTTGAGCAGGAGGCTACCGTAGACCTGGCGGAGCGCCAGGGCGACCTCTCGCTGGTCCTCGGGCATTCGGTCGATGACTTCCCAGAAGGGCGGGGCCATCACCTTCGCCGCGAGCTCCACCGGCAGTTGGTGCCGGCGCATCAGCAGGTCGGCGGCGTAGGCGACTACCTCGGTGTCGGTCTGCATCGTGCAGATGTAGCCGTGCATCTCCAGGTAGCGGCGGTTGATGCCGTAGGAGGAGATCTCGCCGTTGTGGACCACTGTCCAGTCAAGGACGCTGAACGGGTGAGCGCCCCCCCACCAGCCGGTGGTGTTCGTCGGGAAGCGGCCGTGGGCCGTCCAGGCGTAGCCAGCGTAGTCCTCGATCCGGAAGTAATCGGCCACGTCCTCGGGGAAGCCCACGCCCTTGAAGACGCCCATATCCTTGCCGCTGGAGAAGACGAAGGCATCGGAGATGCCCGTGTTGATCTGCATCACCCGCTCGACGATGTAATCGGCCTCGACGATGGGCTCGGTCGCGGACCCCAGGCCGTCCTGGGCGGGCGCCACGTCCACGAAGTAGCGCCAGATGATGGGTGGGTTACTCACCCGCGCGCCGCGTCGAGTGGGGATCTCCTCGCCGTGGTGGACCCGGAAGTGGCGGCGCAGGAAGTCCTCGACCTCGTGCCTGGTCTCCTTCGAGAGGAACATAATGTGGAAGCAGTAGCTATCCTTGAAGTTGGGGTAGAGACCGTAGCCGGCGAAGCCACCGCCCAGGCCGTTGCCGCGGTCATGCATGTTGGCGATGGCGGTCGCGACGAGCGAGCCGCTGAAGCGCCGGCCCGAGGTGTCCATCGCGCCAAATAGCGAGCACGCGGCGATTACCTTGTCGTCGCCGTAGGGGTTGGAGAGACGCTCGACGGGGGAGCGGCGACCGCCCCCCACAGGGTAAGCGTGGTCAGTTTCCACTGATGATGCCTCCGTTCGTCCGCGGCGACGCCGCGTGGCTGAGACGCCGGCCCCAGCCGAGCTGGCGCTGCGCCTGGCTGATGGTGGCCTCCCCGTAGTGGGCTCGGCGGAGCTCGGCGGGCAGGTCGATCAGGTCGAAGCTGTCACTCAGCAGCTTGTCCTTGAACCGGCTGACGTCCACCTTCTGGCGGAGCAGCCAGTTGACGATGCCCGAGCGCTCGATCTCGCCCGCGAAGACGAACCCAACCACTCGATTATCCTTCAGAATAACCTTCCGGTAGCGGCCCGCGTCGGGGCCGTCGAGGTCGAGCCGGCGAAGCGTCTCGTAGCCGTCCTGCCCGCCCACGTTGATCTCGCCGGCCGAGACGAGCGACATCCCGAAGTACTTGATCGTGTTCATCACGGTGGCGTCCTCGGAGAGCGCCGATCGGCCAGCCATGTTGAAGCCGGCGACCCGGCCGCCCCGGTAGGCGCCGGGCCAGATGGGGACAACCCGGTTGCCGCCGTAGATGCAGTCGTAGGCTTCCGCGACGTCGCCGCAGGCGTAGATGCCCGGCTCGCTGGTCTCCATCCGCTGGTCCACGACGACGCCTCGGTTCACCTTGAGGCCGGCCTTCGCCGCCAGGTCCATCCGAGGCCGGACGCCGACGGCGACGACCACCGCGCCGCAGTCGGTTCGCCGGCCGTCGGCGAGAACCGCGCCGCCAACCGACCTGTCGTCGTCGGGTCGGCCGAGCACTTCTTTGACGGTCGCGTTGCAGATGAGCTCGACCCCGGCCTTGACCATCGCCCGGCGGGCGAGCTCGGACGCCGGCTCGTCCAGGAGCAGGTTCAGCGGGCGGTCCCGGAGCTCGACGACGATCGGCTTGACGCCGGCCCGGACGAGCGCGTCCGAGCAGGCCGCGCCGATCAGGCCGGCGCCAATGACCAGCACGCGCGAGGCCTCACCCCCGGCCCCTGATCCTATGGCCGCGAGCCTCGCTCGCAGCGCGAGCGCATCGGCCACCGTCGTGAAGCTCAGGACGCCCGCCCGGTCGGCCCCTTCCATCGGTGGCCGGATGGGTGTGCCCCCGGTCGCGAGGAGCAGCTTCTCGAACTCCAGCTCCTCGCCGTCCTCGAGGTACACCTTCCGCTCGGCCAGGCCGATCCTGACGGCGGGCCGGCCGAAGTAGGTTTCGATCCGGAGCTTCCGGTAGAAGTCGTCGTCCCGGTAGACGATTCTCTCGACGGTCTTGGCGCCGGCGACGAGCTCGGCAATGCCCGGCCGGGAGTAGGCTGGGGTGGGCTCGTCGGAGACGATGGCGAGGGAGCCGCAGGGGTCCACCTCGCGGATGGCCTCGGCCGCGCCGACGCCGCCGGCCGAGTTGCCCACGATGACGTACTTAGGCACGGTGTCCTCCCCGAGCCAGGATCGGCGGCTCGGCCGGCGTCTGCATCGCCTCCCACTCCCACGCCTCGCCGAACAGCAGCGCCTCGTTGGGGCAGATGGCCACGCAGGCGGGGATCTCGCGGTCAGGGCAGAGGTCGCACTTGGCGACGCCTTTCCAGGTGCCCCGGCTGGCCTTGACGATTGCGCCTTCAGGGCAGGCGAGCATACACGTGTAGCACGCGATGCAGTAGTCCGGATTGTAGCGGACGACCCCGTCCTCGCCCTTGCGGAGTGCCTGGGTGAGGCACGACTGAGCGCAGAGAGGCTCCTCGCAGTGCCGGCACTGCATGGCGAAGGAGAACGGGCCATCGACCTCCACGTGGATCCGGGAGATCGGCTTGGGGTGCTCGTGGCGCATCGCCGTAATGATATGCTTCGACTCGGAGTGCTCGACGGCGCAGGCCACCTCGCACAGGCGACAGGCGATGCACACCTCTTCCCTGGCGAAGACTCGTCGCATGTCTCGACCACCTTACGTAACGTTCAGACGTCAGCGAGGCCGATCATTCTAGGCCACCGTTCCCCTCCCTGATGGTTGACCGCTGAGGGGCGAACACAAGGTTCGCCCCGGCGATCGCCCGCCAGCGCTCTGCTCGTGGAAAACGAGAACCCCGACGGACACCCTCCGTCGGGGCTACGTCGCCAGATCCTTTGGAGAACAGCCTACCCTTCACCAGCGCAGGGGGCCACCGCTACTTAGTGAAGATTGTAACGCCGCGGCGGGCCAAAGTCAACGGTCCGGCGCACAGAGAGTGAGATTTCATTGACGGGCACTCCCACGAGCGAATAGAATCCTGTAGGCAATGTAGGGGCGAACCTTGTGTTCGCTCCGTACTCTGTGCCAAAGGAGTGCCCGCGAGTGACCAGCGTTGACCAGCATCTGATCGATGTGCCCGCGGCCTGGGCCGAGAGTGCCGGTGTGGAGACCCTTCGCCGCATGGCGAGCGTCGATAACTACAATCGGTGGATCTTCCAGAAGCTTGCCCATCACGTCGGCCAGCGGATCCTCGAGGTCGGCTGTGGGATCGGCAACATGACCCCCTTCTTCCTCGGCGGCGAGCACCTGACCTGCGTCGACGTACTCGCGGAGTCCATCGCGGTCGTCCGTCAGCAATACGGCGACCGGCCGGAGGTTGAAGTACGCATCGCCGACATCGTCGACCCGGCTACCGTCGGCGCCCTGGTCGATCGGCGCTTCGACACCGTCGTCTGCCTCAACGTGCTCGAACACATCGAGGACGACGAGCGCGCGCTCGCGCATATGTTCGATCTCTTGCAGCCGGGAGGCAAACTGCTGGTCTTCGTTCCGGCCGGCGAGTACCTCTATGGGCACCTCGACGAGGCGCTTGGCCACTACCGGCGGTACGCGCTCGGCTCCCTGAGCGATCTGATCCGTGCCCAGGGCTTTGTCGTGGACGAGGCGCACTATATGAACGTGGCCGGCGTCCCCGGCTGGTTCCTGGCCAGCCGCGTGTTTCGGCGTGAGGAACCCCCCCGGAGCCTGCTCTGGCTCTTCAATATCCTGACGCCGCTGTTCATCTGGTTCGAGGAGACCTTCCGTCCCGGGTTTGGCCAGTCGATCGTCTGCGTCGCCCGCCGGCCCCGCTGAGAGCGCGACGGGGCGACCGTTCACCACGAAGAGACGCCGGGCGTGCACCACGAAGACACAAACAACCATCAACCCGTGCAGATTGACACGAGTCGTAGCAGCCTTTATAATCCAGCATGTGCAAGCTGGCCGAGCTCTGCTGAGGGACCTGGAGGCTGCGTTGACGAACTCGGATGCCCTCTTCATCATCAGTGTTGCTGCTCGCCT
>JACPQP010000150.1 GCA_016190465.1 Chloroflexota bacterium | reverse complement strand
GCCCAGGACTCCGCTGGATCGAGGTCGCCCCGACGGGGGCCGAGACGGCGATCGTCCTGGCAGCAGGCTACGGGGATGGCGAGGAGCGGATCGGCAAGTTCGCCGGCATCGTCTTCCAGGCGGGCGACATCCAGCGCACCTACGAGGAGATGAGCGCCCGCGGCGTCCCCTTCACCGAGCCGCCCACGCGCCAGCCCGGGGGGATGATGCAGGCCCTCTTCGCCGACCAGGACGGCAACGGCTTCGTCCTCGTGGGGGAGTGAGTCCTCCTGGCCACACTCCAATGGCTCGAATCGTTGGCCGGTAGCACCAGGAGCAAGGCTGGACAGCTTCGCTCCCGGTGCTGGCGGTTGAGCTCTGTGATGAGCGCTTCCAGGGACGCAGACCTTGCGACTGGCCAGGGATTCCGGTACAATGAGCTTGGTCGAACGACTGTTCTAGAGGGTGGGGGCAATGAGAAGCAGGCAGCCAAAGCACTATCTGGCCGGTCTTGAGACGACCAGGGGGATCGACTTCCCCGGCGAGCAAGGTGTGACGTCCGCTCTCTATTCAACTGAATGGGGAAGCCTGTATCGGGCTGACTGCATCGATTTCCTGAAGATGCTCAGCGGCGAATCCGTGGACCTCGTGTTCGCCGATCCACCCTATGGAATCAGCAAGGCCGACTGGGACACCTTTGACTCGCAGGAGGAGTACGTTGCGTGGTCGGACCAATGGATAAGGGAAGCAGCGCGCGTACTCAAGCCTCATGGTTCGCTGTATATCTGCGGCTTCTCTGAGATTCTAGCCGATGTAAAGGTGGTGGCCAGTCGCTACTTCAGCGAATGCCGGTGGCTAATCTGGTACTATCGCAACAAGCACAATTTAGGTAGAGATTGGGGGCGCTCTCACGAGAGCCTGCTACACTTGCGGAAATCAGAAAACTTCTTGTTGAACATGGACGCTGTTCGCATCCCATACAATAACCACACTCTGCGCTATCCGGATCACCCCCAGGCCGAAAGTTCCTTCCTCTCACGGGAGCCAGGCCAGGCCGGCAAGAATGGTCATATCTGGCGACCTCATCCGCTGGGAGCAAAGCCCCGGGACGTGATTGAGATCCCCGCACTATGCAACGGCATGGCAGAAAAGACCCCCCACCCTACCCAGAAACCGGAGAAGTTGGTGGAGACTATTGTCCTCGCTTCGTCCAACAAGGACAACTTGGTGGTTGATCCATTTGGTGGTTCGGGCACCACCTATGTGGTATGTGAGCGCCTTCATCGCCGGTGGCTTGGGTGCGAACTGGAGCCTGAGTATTGCAAGATGGTGATTGGGCGGTTGATGGCCACCAGGCCAACTCTGTTCCCGGAGGGCTAGCGGATCAGATCCCAGAGATCTGAAAGCACCAGTCGAGAGATCGGGAAGATTTGCTCGGACCATCTGCCACTGGTGGCACGCTGAGGCACATCTACATAGTAGACGCCGGAAAGGACTCCGAAGAGATAACTGGTAATCAGAAACCGATGCGCAACAAACGTAGCGCTTACTCCCGAATGGCCGCTACGCTGGACATCGTGTAAGAAAATGGCAATGGTTTTCGTCTCACGCCTCATCAGTCGGCTCAAGATGTATCGATCGACGAAAATCTTCTCGAACCGGTCCTTACTGGTCGTCTTAAAAGATACAAGGATCTCGCGATCATCAAGCGAATCGCGGCGTAATGGGACCTGCTCGTAGGGACTGATCATCATATCGACCTGCTGACGGTAGAACAGATGTCGACCGCTCACCTGCACGTCGTCATCTACCACGCCAGCCTCTGCAGCCATCTCTGCTGCCTGAGCTTGCTCCTCCTCTGTGAGAGGGACTGGGATGACCAGGGTGGCGGATCCTGTGGATATCTCAAGTTGAGCGAATAAGCCCGTCATCAGCTTCTCAAACAGAGTCCCGGCGTTCTTTCGAGCGAAGTTGGTCCCAAGCTCAATGTCCATTGCAGCCCCGATTGACTGGGCGATCGTATACAGGACCGACTCGATCCCGCTGAGCTCCAGAAAACCCTCGAATCGACTTCGTGCCCAAGGGGAGAACCCTCGTTGCGTCCGACATAGCTCAAGCACTGAAAGTAATTCGTCAAATCGGCTGTTGAACTGCGTATGATCGATGAGAAAGAGGCGGGAGTTGATCGGACGAGTGGGTTCGCGGCCAGACGCTCGGAAGAAGTAGAAGTTGGGATATGACCTACTGGTTGAGGCGATGACTTCGAACCGTCTCAGGAAGGTGAGCAAGTCGCTACAGATACCGCGAAACTCCTGGAGTCCAACCTTCACCCCTTTCTCGCGCAGGGCCAGCGCGCGAGCAATCGCGGCAGGCTCGCTCATAGTCCTGCTCCTCCTTTCCCGGGTGCGAGAGGTCATCTTCTGGTCTAGGTGACGTCTTGAACTGTGCAACCCTTGGCACTGTTCAGACGCCGAGCGAATGCCGGCGACCATGCCAAGACCACTGGAAGTGGTGCCGCTTGTAAGACCTCTCCAAAGCTACTGCAGGGCTGCCTGCATCACCGCCCGCGCTACCGGGCCAGCGTGCTCGGAGCCAGCGCCAGCGTTCTCCTTGATGACGGCGACCGCGATCACCGGGTGCTCGGCCGGGGCGAAGCCGATGAACCAGGCGTGTGGGGCGACGTTTGGCCCGACCTCGGCCGTCCCGGTCTTCCCGGCGACCGCAACGCCCGGAATCGCCGCCGTCTTCGCCCACCCCTCGCGCACTCCCTTGACCATCATCGCCGAGATGGCCTGCGCGGTCTCCGGCCGCACGATCCGCCGGGCCGCCGGCCCGTCGTACCGGGCGACCACCTCGCCCTGGAGACGCACCTCTCGCAGCAGATGGACCGGCGGCACTTCGCCGCCATTTGCGACGGTCGCCGCCACCAGCGCCATCTGGAGTGGCGTCGCCAGCAGCTCTCCCTGGCCCATGCCGGTCACCGCGCGCGCCACGTCGTCGTCGATGAAGTTCGGTCGCCGCTGGATCAGGCTGCGCTCGGCTGGTATCTCGATTGGCGACGCTGCCTCGAACCCGAAGGCCCGGGCGTAGCGGGTGAGACGGTCGGGGCCGACCTGGAGGCCAAGCTGGGCGAAGCAGGCGTTGCACGACATGGCGTAGGCGTGGGCCAGGTCGTAGCGCCCGACGGGATCGCACTTGATCGCGAACCCGCCGACGATGTAGCGGTCCTGGCAGTCAAACGTCGTGGCCGGCGTGGCGACGCGCTGATCGAGGGCCGCGGCCAGGGTCACCGTCTTGAACGTCGAGCCGGGAGCATAGAGCCCCTGGGTGGCCCGGTTGAGGAGCAGATGGCCGGGATCGCCGGCGATACGCGCGAACTGGCGATCCAACTCGTTGGGGTCGAAGGTCGGCGCGCTGACGAGCGCGAGCACCTCGCCGGTACGGGGATCCAGTGCCACGACCGCGCCAGGCCCCTCGCCAAGCGCCGCGGCGGCGACGCGCTGGATCCGGGCGTCGATCGTGAGACTGACGTCGGCCCCGTGAGCCGAGCGATTCAACAGACGAGCGCCAAGCCCGTCAGTCAGCCGCCAGCGCGTGCTCAGGAGGTGCTCGTCGAACGCGGCCTCGGCCCCCGCCAGCCCGTACCGCCGACTGGCGTAGCCGACCGTCGGGGCCAGCGACCGCTCCGGGTAGACCCGGCGCGTGCCCTCGTCCGCGGCGACCGAATCCGCCAGCACCACGCCCGCACGATCGAAGATGCGTCCCCGCGCGATCCGCTCGGCCGCCCGCTGGAGACGAGCGGCATTGTAGCGCGGATCGGCGGCGAGCGCTGGCCCCTGGAGGGTCTGCCAGTATCCCAGCGCGGCCACCACCACCACAAACCCAGCCAGCAGCACGATGGCGACCCGGCGAATCTGACGGGTCAGATCGATGCTCCTATTCATCGTCCGCCTCGTGAGAGAGGCGCACCAGCAGCCCCAGGATCAGGAAGTTCGTCACCAGCGAACTGCCGCCGTAGCTGACGAACGGGAGGGTGATGCCGGTGAGCGGGACGAGCGCGAGGTTTCCGGCCAGGATGATGAGGGCCTGAAGCCCGACGACGGTCGAGAGTCCCGCGGCCAGCAGCGTCTCGAAGGTGCCAGAGAGGCGGAGGGCGACGCGAAACCCCTGCCCCACGAGCAGGAGGTAGATCACCGCCACTGCGAGCGTCCCCATCAGCCCCAGCTCCTCGCCGACGACGGCAAACGGAAAATCGGTGTGCCCCGCCGGGATGAGGTGCGGCGACCCCCAGCCGGGGCCCACGCCCAGCACTCCACCACTGGCCAACGCGAGCAATCCCTGAATCGTCTGATAGGTGGCTCCTTGCGGGTCGCTCCACGGGTTCAGCCAGATGTCGATGCGCCGCTGCGCCACGCTGAACAGGCGATAGGCCACGAAGGTCCCGATCAGGAACAGCCCAGCACCGCCGAGCAGGTAGATCGTCCTCCCGCTGGCGCAATACAGGAGCGCCAGCGACACGCCGAAGAAGAGGAACGTCGCGCCAAGATCGCGCTGGATGAGGAGCAGCAACAGCGAGAACCCCACGATCACGGCCAGCGGCACGAGATACGGCAGTGGCGGCAGCACCAGCCGCCCGAGACGGTATTCGCCGAACGCCAGTAGCTCCCGTTTCTCGGCGAGGTAGGATGCCAGGTAGACCACCACCAGCACCTTCAGCACCTCGGAGGGCTGGAAGTACACCCCGCCGAAGCCGAGCCACAGCCGCGCGCCACTGCCATTCGGGTCCACGCCCAGCGCGAACGTCAACAGCAGCGTTCCAAGCCCCAGCGTCACCCAGGTGTAGCGATAGCGGCGCAGCAAGGAGCCGAGCTCGGGCCAGGCGAGCGTGACGACGAAGGCGACAGCCCCCAACGCGGCCCAGGCGGTCTGTCGAGCAGATTGCTCAGGGGCAACTCGGCTGATGACAAACAGCCCGACAAACGTGAGCAGGCCGGCGAGAGGCAGGAGCGCCTGATCGCCACGTGGCGCCAGCACGCTGGTGGCGATGTGGCAGCCGAGGAGAAGCACGGCCAGGACGAGCCCGGCGCCGACGGCCGAAGCGAGGCCATCTATCCACACCCCATTCCGAACGGGCACGGCGAGTGACTTCGGCGATGCCAGGGCGAGGACCGCCAGCAACGCGATGCCGTTCCACGTGGCCAGCAGCAGCAAGCCGAGCTCGGTTGGGCGAAGACGGGGACGCAGCGACGTCAAAGGTACTGTCCGATCAAAGGAGCAAGCTTCTCCTTGACCTCCGGCGGGATAGCCCCACGCGCGGTGATGATGGCGTCCTTCAGGGCGCGCCCACAGGCGCAGTCGCGCTCGACATCCAGGTAGGACACCACGCTAGCGACAATCCGCTTGGCCGTCGACACGTTTTGGAGGAGATTCTGAACGACGATGTCCACGGTGACGGGCTCGGCGGTCTCGTGCCACACGTCGTAGTCGGTCACCAGCGCGAGCGTGGCGTAGCACATCTCCGCCTCGCGGGCGAGCCTTGCCTCGGGCGCCGCCGTCATGCCGATCACGTCGACACCCCACTGCCGATGGATCCGAGATTCGGCCCGGGTCGAGAACTGCGGCCCCTCGATGCAGACATAGGTTCCGCCCCGATGGACGCGCGGGGCGAGGCGACCCGCCGACTCGGCGAGGACCCCGCTCAGCCGAGGGCAGAACGGGTCGGCGAAGCCGATGTGGACGACAATGCCGTTCCCGAAGAACGTGCTCGGCCGGGCTTTCGTCCGATCGAGGAGCTGGTCGGGGATGAGAAAGTCAAGCGGGTGAACGTCCTCGCGCATAGAGCCAACTGCGCTCACCGAGAGGACCTGCTCGACGCCGAGCAGCTTGAGCGCGTAGATATTGGCTCGACTGTTGATCTCACCTGGCGTCAGCCGATGGCCCCGCCCGTGCCGCGGGAGAAAGGCGATAGTCGTGCTACCCAGTTCCCCAACGCGGATATCATCGCTCGGCGCCCCAAACGGGGTATCGATGGAGACCTGATCGACGATCCGGAGCCCCTCGATCTCATACAGCCCGCTGCCACCGATCACCGCGATTCTGGCCTGAGCCACAGGTAACCTCCTAGCCACTCGGTAGTCGTCAGTCATCCGTTATCAGTCATCAGCAGCCACCGTGGCCTAAAAGGAAGTCCCTTCAGGGACGCCCGGCAGCGATCAAACAGCCCCCGACTGACGGCTGATTGCTGATGACTTGTGGCTACAAACCTCACGATCAGCCTTCAGCAGTTAGCCTGTGCCGGTGGGGGCCGGGACGAACGGTAACCGCAGATGAACACAGATGGACACAGATAACACAGATGACGGCTCATCTGGTGAACCGGAAGACGACCCGGCCCACTTGCAGCCGGTCATCTGGCCGCAGGGCGACCTGCCCACGCAGTGGCCTGTCGTTCACGAGCGTTCCGTTCGTGCTGCCGAGGTCACGTACCCAGAAACCGCCATCGCGCCGCTCCACGACGGCGTGGCGACTGGAGACATACGCATCGGCGAGCACGATGGCGCACGTCGGGTCGCGTCCCACGACCGTGTACTCCCCGAGCGCGAAGCGTTGCCCCAGGACAGGCGTCTCGCCGATGGCCTCGAGCACTTCGAGGATCGCGGGCGATGGCGATGGCCGAGGCGCTGGGTGCCGCGACAGGCTGCGGGCGACGACCAGCGTGACCCAGGCGCAAAAGAGGTAGATGCCGACGACCGCCCCGAAGCGCAGGGCCAGCAGCAACAGCTCACCCACCGTCATTTCTGTTCCTGGACAAGCCGAATCTCCACACCGCCAAGCGAGAGGCGGTCGCCGGGGGAGATCGGATGCTCCTGGATCGCCCGGCCGTTAACCTGGGTGCCATTGGTGCTGCCAAGGTCGCGCAGCAGGTAGCCCGCGGGCGACCGCCCGACCTCGGCGTGGTGACGTGACACGCGTGAATCCTCGAGGACAACGTCATTGTCGAGCGCCCGGCCCAGACAAGTTCGCTCCTGGGACAGCGCGTAGCGACCGTGCGGACCGACGAGATAGCACTCGCCTGCGGTCGGCGGCGACGCGGGAACCGTTGGCGGCCGGACCACCGGCGCGAAGCGCTGAGTCTGATCGAGCGGGGCCGCCGGCGATACCGGCTGGTGCAACGGCGCCGCCATTCGCGCCTCCACCACCAGGTCGAGCGGCCTGACCTCTGGATCGGCCACCAGAGTCACCCGCGGCGGGCCGGGCAGCCGGCAGCGACGTTCGCGCGCCACATCCGCGACGTAGACCGTCAGCTCCCGGGCGTACACCTCTACCGCATCCCCCAGGCAGGCAAGGTCGTCGGGGTGCACATTCACGCGATATTCATTCGGCACGATGGGCATGTCCGGTCCGACTCGGCGGCCGGCATCCATCGCCCGCTCGATCCGACGCGCCAGCTCGACCGGCTCCAGGCGCGCGCCAAGCGCCCGAGCGACCGAGCCTTCCAGCAGATCGGTGACCAGCCGCTCAAACCGCTGCAGCGCGTTCATCGGCTGACCTCACCCCCCGGCCGGCCGTTCCTGAGTGGGTCCGGCGCGGAGACCCCCTCTCCCCTTGTGGGAGAGGGGGCAGGGGGAGAGG
>JACPQP010000149.1 GCA_016190465.1 Chloroflexota bacterium | reverse complement strand
TCGTAGCGCAGAATGGTCCCTTCGCCGATGTCCATTCCCAGGGCCGGCCGGGGCTCCCCGATCGACAGGTAGAGAACGTCTGCTTCCTCGTCGTAGTCCCAGGTGATCTCCGCTGGTCCCTCCAGGATCTTCACCGCTTCCACGCTATCGCCCTCCTCAGCGATGGCCGACTCGTCAGATAGGCCGTCAGGATGAACCCGTCCTCGGGACTGACCTCTCGATACGCCACCACCAGAAACTTGCTGGTCAGCGGCGTCTCTGGATAGTGCCGGACGGCGAGTAGCTCACCGGAGTCGCCCCGCTGGATCACCTCCGGTTCGCCCAGCGTCCCCAGAACTCGCTCACGCTGGCCAGCCACCTCTGGATGGCGACGGATGATGTGCTCCCACCGCTCCGCAGTCAAGCGAATGGGCACGTCGTTGCGCGAGCGTACGACGATCATCGGCAAGGATCGTTCCTCGGGCATCTCGGAGGGAGCACTCGGTAGCAAGGGTCAATCCTCACCATGGCCACCGAGGCCAATACGAGTCTACCACTCGCTCACCAGGGGATGCAATCGGCCCGAAGTAGCAGCAGGGGCTCTCACCGCCAGGTGGGAGCCCCTGCTGCTGGTCGGGCGCCGGGCAGGCTAGAGCGCGCCCGCCAGTCGCTTGAGGATGTCCGCCTGCTCGGGCGTCATCGACTTGCCGCTCTGGGCAGCAACCTCGTCGGCGTAGGCACCGAGCTGACCGTCTCTGGCGTTGGCATTGCCGCGACTGTCAGAAGCCTCGGCGGCCTTCAGCTTTGCGCAGAGCGAGCTGGCCACCCCCGCCTTCGTCACGAACTGCTTCGTCAGATTGCACAGACTGTCGTAGGTCACGACGACCTGGAAGGTAACCGAGCCACTGCCGGAATTGCCGGCCTGGTCTATTGCCGTCGCCGACCGCGTGTTGGCGCCCAGGCTGTAGCGGTAAGCCGGCCCGGTCACGTTCTGGCAGGTCGTCGAGGCGACGCCAGACAGGGCATCGTCAGCGGTGCAGGTGATATTCACCGTCTGGTCGACCGTGTAGCTGCCGGCGCTACCGGCATACGTCACCGTCGGCGCCGTCTTGTCGATGTTGATGCCGCCCACGGTCGCCGAGGCGCTGTTGCCGGCCAGGTCGGTGGCCGTGCCGGTGACGCTCTGGTTCGCCCCCTCAGCGCTCAAGGTGCTCGGCCCGGCGCAGCTCGCCACGCCCGAGAGCCCATCCGCGCAACTGAAGCTCACCGTCACGTCTCCGTTGTACCAGCCCGCGCCATTCGCGGCCCGGTCGGCCGCGCCACTGATCGTCGGCGCCGTCTTGTCGATATTGATGTCGCCCACGGTCGCCGAGGCGCTGTTGCCGGCCAGGTCGGTGACGCTCCCGGTCACGCTCTGGTTCGCCCCCTCAGCGCTCAAGGTGCTCGGCCCGGCGCAGCTCGCCACGCCCGAGAACCCGTCGGCGCAACTGAAGCTGACCGTGACGTCGGCGTTGTTCCAACCCGCCGCGTTGGCGTCCGGCGTGCGGCTCCCCACGATGGTCGGCGGCGTCTTGTCGATGCCGATCGTGAGCGCCTTTGGCTCCTCAAAGTTGCCCGAGTTATCGATGGCGTAGTAGCTAACCGTGTGGACCCCTTCGGTCGCCAGCGAGAACGTTGCGCTATCGCCAGACACCACGATCTCGTCTCCGCCGTCGACGGTGTAGTGGATCTCGAGGACGCCCGATCCCCCGTCGTCGTCCATCGCGCTCAGGGCGATGGTCACGTCGGTGTTGTTCCAGCCGGCGGCGTTGGGCGCGGGAGACACCAGCGCGCTGGTGTCCGGTGGCGTGATCTCGTCGACGAGGACGAGCACGAAGGTGCTGAAGTGCTTGGTCTTCGCTTGCACCTGCGGCTGCTGGTTTTGGCTGGGCAGGTATTGCTGTGTGGACGCGTTGTAGATCTTCTGCAAGGTCTTCTTCTGTTCAGCCGTGGCAGTCGCTGTCCACTGTTGGGGCACCGACATGGTCGCCCTGGGGGTGGAGGTCGGCGTGCGAGTCGGCACGCGGGTCGGCGTGCACAGGCTACCCCACCCGCAGCTCACCAGGACAGGCGTGGGGGTCGGCGTGCACAGGATATCCCACCCGCAGATCGGCTTGGGCGTAGCGGTCGGCGTGCCCCCGGGCCGAAACATGTGGTCCGGTACGGGCTGGAACTTGATCGTCACGTCCTGGAGCAGCCAATGGACAGGCGCGAGCGACTGTTGATTGAAGAAGTCGATCTTCACCGCCTGCACAACGGTGACGTGAGGTGCCAGAGCCGGGGGCATCGTCGGCCGCGGCACCAGCGATATCTGCACGCGCAGACCGCTCGTGCCGAGCGCGTCGCCCGGCACGTCGATGCTGCCGACGCCGCCGGGAAACTCGACGGTTGTCGTCGCGTCCGGCGCCGGATTGATTGTCGCCTCGATCGGTGCCGGCGTCGGGGTGTTGGTCGGCGTTGGGGTATCAGTGGGCGTTGCCGTCGGCGTGTCAGTGAGTGTCGGCGTCGGCGTCGGGGTATCGGTCGGGGTTTCTGTTGGCGTTGGCGTCTCGGTGGGTGTTGCCGTCGGCGTGTCAGTGGATGTCGGCGTCGACGTCGGGGTGTCGGTCGGGGTTTCCGTTGGCGTGGCAGTATTGGTCGGCATTGGCGTCGCTGTCGCGGTGCGGGTCCACGTCGGCGTGTCGGTGGGTGCTGCCGTCGCGGTAGCCGCGGCCGTCGGGATTGGCGTGTCCGTCGGCGTGCTGGTCGGCGGGGGCGTTTCAGTGGCCGTCGCCGTGGACGTGCTGGTCGGCGTCGGAGTATCGGTGGGTGTTGCCGTCGGCGTGTCGGTCGGGGTGTCGATAGGCGTCGGAGCGTGAGTTGCTGTCGGCACGTCAGTCGGTGTGCTCGTTGGGGCCTCGGTCGCCGTCGCCGTGGGCGTGCGGGTCGCCGATGCCGTCCAGGTTGGCGTCGGCGCGCCCGAGGCCGCGGTGACGACGCGAACCTCGTCCATGTACATCTCGCGGCCTTCCAGCGTGACCGTCAGCCTGCGGCGGTCCGACGATAGAGTGATGCTGTCACCCAGTTCGCTGCCCGTCAGCGAACCTCGATAGCCGACGGTGGTGTTGTACACTGTCGAGGAGCTGCCGAGGATGGAGTCGCTGGCCCCGAGGTTGCTGACTGACACGATCACGCCGATGATGTTCGTGTCCACAGTTATCGAGCCAGACAGCGTGTGGATGGTTGAGGTATTGCCCACCGGGTCCATGTGGAGCAGGTAGCTATTGACCACGGTGCCAGCCGGAATCGTCCCGGCACTCACAGCCCCTCCGGAGATGTAGGCCCCCGGGCTGGTAATATCCACGGCAAGAGCCGAGCCGAGGGTCACCGACTGCCTTTCGGCGAACGCGGATATCTGTGTATTGGACTCGTACGCGTTCTGTCGGAGGTCCGATGGGATTGCCCGGGTGACGACGCTGCCGCCGGTGCCGATGATACTGGCCAGCACCGAGGTGGTGGCCAGCACGAGGAACAACAGCGAAGCGGTGAGCGCAAGCGCGACCTTGAGCCCGGTGGCCGGCCGCCCCGGTTGTCGTGGTAACATCGCGGTCTTCACAGTATCCTCCCTGATCGCCTGTCCGGCCGACGTCACCTGGTCTCGCCTGGAGACAACAGCCGCACTACCTACCGTCAGGCTAACACAGGGCGATTACCAGGCGCTTACCGCGGAGGCAGCATCTCCTTGAGGATCGAACGGAGGATCGAACGGAGGATCGAACGGAGGATCGAACGGAGGATCGAACGGAGGATCGAACGGAGGATCGAACGGAGGATCGAGTGGGATATGCCGGCTGCTGTCCGGGCGGCGCGAGCCGAGCGGCGGCCTCGCTAGCCGTCTGCGATGCGCTGGTACAGCGCCCTGGTCTCGGCAGAGGGTGCAACGTCCAGCTCCCGGGCAAGGACGGCGCAGCAGAGCTGGTACTGCCGAAGCGCTTCACCCCGGCGGCCAGCGCGCCAGAGCGCTTCCATAAGGCCGCGGTGGAGCTCCTCGAGGGTCTCGTCCACCGCGAGGGCGCGCCGGCACCAGGCGATGGCGCTGTCGGCGTCGCCCTCGTCATAGTAGCGGTGGGCGAGCCGCCGCACGACGGTGAGGAATCGCTCCCGCAGCCGCTCGCGCTCGGCTAGGCACCAGACGCTGTCGGGGTCGTCTTCCAGGAAATCGCCGGCGTACAGCGCGCCGGCTTTGAGGTACGCCTCGCGGGCGTCCCCCGGCCGGCCTTCCGCCTCGAGCTGCGCCGCGAGCGCAGCGGCCTCCGAGAACTCGCGGCTGTCCAGTCGATGGGTGGAGCTGGGATCGAAGAGGTACTCGTCGCCGATCCGCCGAATGAACCGAGACGGTTGGCCCGTCGGAGCCTCCGGCTCCAGGGCGCGCCGCAGACGATGGACGATCAGGTTCAGGACGGCGTCGTGGTCCGGGGGAGGCTCCTCCGGCCACAGTATGTCCACCAGGCGATCTCTGGATACTGGCCTGCCGTAACTGGCCAGGAGAATCTTGAGCAGCGTCAGCGGCTGTCGCCGCCCGAAGACCTCCGCCGGTACCTCCCGCCCGTCACGCAGGATTCGGAAGTGGCCGAGACAGTGGAGGCTGAGCAGAGGGCGCTCGGGCCGATCTTCGGCCAGGGCCTCGGCACGGACGCCTTCGCCAGCCGTGATGGGGATCGAATCGGGCGAACCGGGCGAATGGGGCGCACCGAGCGAACCGAGCCAGTCACGATCCAGGTCGGCGGTCGGTTGGGGCAAGACCTGGGGTCGGCGGCCTGCTCGGTCCCATTGCAGCGCCACCAGGGCGCGATGGAGCGCGACTCCGCCGGCGCGGAGCGCGCCGTGGAGGACGATAAGACGGCGCGACGGCAAGGAATCCGAACGTTCCCAGCCTACAGTCGCGACGCCCAACAGCTTCCCACCGGCCTCCAGGGGGAGGCACAGGGTCGCCGCGAGTGCGCACCGCAGCGCGCCGCATCCAGCCGCGCCCACTCCGGGACCTTGACAGTCGAAGATAGGCTGGCGCTGCTGGAGAGCCGGACAGGTCCGGGGATCACCGGAGGCGCTGGGGCCTCGGC
The DNA here is from genome assembly GCA_016190465.1 of Chloroflexota bacterium. Classification (GTDB taxonomy): domain Bacteria; phylum Chloroflexota; class UBA6077; order FW602-bin22; family JACPQP01; genus JACPQP01. The sequence goes on along the minus strand of JACPQP010000149.1, from coordinate 2,767 downwards.
GGTGAGAAGGCGATCCCCGTTCGACGACCGGTCCGAGCGCTCGGGGTTCGCCGCCAAGCAGGAGGAGCGTGCCACCGGCGGAGGCGGTGTGCTCCATCAACGTCCGCAGCACCAGATCCGCGGTACGCCAGAGATCGGCGTCGGCGCCGAGCTCGGAGGGGAGGTGGACGGCGATCGGCTGGGCGACCCGAAACCGGGTGACCTCCAACGCCGTGGCCAACCCGCGAGCGACCGCGGCCAGGAGAGGGAGCCGGGAGGCCAGGTCGTAGTCCCGTTTGCGGGAGGCGATGTGGAGACTCCCAAAGAAACCGGACTCATTCGCCACGGGAACGCAGAGATAGGAACGGAACCCGCGCCGCTTTACCTGCGTTCGGAGGTAGCGGTCGTCGTGCGGCAGATCGAAGCTCAGAAGCGGCTCACCGGTCTGGGCGACCAGACCGGGGAACCCTGAGCCCGGTTCGAAGCAGGTGATCTCGCGGAAGGAGCGGGACGCGAGACCCCGGTGGGACGCCAGCATCATTTGCCGGCCGACCGGTGCGGTGATGAAGACCTCGGCGGCATCCGCCTCCACGGCGGCCAGTAGCCGATCCAGCGTGGCGTCGAGGTCGGGCGCGTTCTCGATCCATTCCGGCCCTCCAGCCAGCGGACCGCCGGCCCACGGGGTGGGCCCCACGACGCCGGATGGGATCGGCGTGAAGCTGAGGAGCGCTCGCCTTTCCGCGCCAGCCGGCACGAGGAGGACGCGCTCAAGTACGCCGAGGGCGCGGCCGGCGCGATCGCGAACGAGGATCTGGCAGGTGGGCGCGGGTAATCCTGTCCTGACCGACTCGACAGCGGCGCACCGGGATGCCGACAGGGAATAGCTCCGCAGGTCGTGGCAGCGCGGCACCTGATCGCAGGTGCGGCCGAGCGCTTCGTCCCTCCGGAAGCCAAAGAACTTCACGGCACCCGCGCTCCACCCGACGATGCAGCCGGAGTCATCGATCGTGCAGGTTGCGTCGCGTCCCGGGATCAGCATCTCAGACCCGGGCGGCCTGGGAGCCATCGGCGGTGAACCTTCGGACCGACCAGGCCGGTGCTCGTCACAACCGTGCTTCGGTACACGTGGAACATCCTCACGCCGCGAGCCCCGGGCGCTGGCACCGGCGGGCCGAACTGACGCAGGACGATCCCTGCGTCAGGGGAGTGCCCGTACGATCACAAATGCTAGTCGAAAGACACGGCAGTGTCAAGGGGGGGGACGACCTGCTGCTTGACGCTCGTCACATGCCGCTGGGCGTAGTGCCTGATCACCTGACCCCTCGGGAAGACGGGGTATGCGCGTTTGCTCACGGACGCGCCGTTCTCCCGCAACGGTCTCCCCCTCTACCCCCTCGCCCCCTTCCCCCACGACGGAGGGAAGGGGGCGAGGGGGTAGAGGGGGAGAAGTCGGCTGCTCAACGACGCTGCGCACCGCGGTAGGGTGAGCGCGCACCCGGCGCTTGAGCACACCCCCCACTGGCTCATATACTGGGAGTACCAGCCAGCCAGTAGAGACGCCCTGGCAGGGCGCCTCTACTCATCCCTGGCCCGGAGGCCTTGCACCATGCTCGACCCGCCCGCGCTCTCCACCGACGCGCTCGTCGCCCACCTGCGCCACGGGCTGGGCGGCCGGCGCGGGAGGCCGGACGACATCCTGGTCCACGAGGAGCGGATCCCGGCGCGGGCTGCAACCGGCGCGGTGCTGCGCCCCCGGCTGCCGGAGCCGCTGGGCCGCGCCCTCTGGGAGCGCGGGTTTCGCCAGCTCTACACCCACCAGGTCGACGCGATCCAGGCGGCGCGCCGGGGCGAGAACGTCGTCGTCACCACGCCGACCGCCAGCGGGAAGACGCTCTGCTTCAACCTGCCGGTAATCGAGCGCCTCCTGCGAGACCCCGCGGCCACCGCTCTCTACCTCTACCCCACCAAGGCGCTGATGGCCGACCAGTTGCGCGGTCTGGAGACGCTGCTCGCGTCACTCGAGGCCGAATCGAGGGCCGAGCGCCCCATCCGCGTGGCCATCCTCAGCGGCGACGTGCCCGCGGATGAGCGGGAGCGACTGTGCGCCGACCCGCCGGCGATCCTCATCGCCAACCCCGACATCCTGCACTTCGACCTCCTCCTCAAGCACCGGCGCTGGGAGCGCTTTCTGGCCAACCTCGCGTTCGTCGTCCTTGACGAGCTGCACGCCTACCGCGGCGTGTTCGGCTCGCACGTCGGCCTGATCCTCCGGCGGCTGCGACGGCTGGTCGCCCGCGATGGCGCCGCGCCCGCGTTCATCGCGGCGAGCGCGACCATCGCCAATCCGGGCGAGCTCGCCGAACGGCTCGTCGGCCTGCCGTTCTCCCCTATCGCCGCCGACGGGGCGGGGACGTCGGCGCGCCGCTTCCTCTTCTGGCGGCCGCCCCTCCAGGGCAGCGCCGAGCTGAACGAGCACCACAGCGCGACGGCCGAGGCGGTGGCGCTCTTCGTCGAGCTGATCCGGAAAGGTCGCACCGTCATTCTCTTTGGCCGCTCCCGCACGGGAGTGGAGCGGATGCTGGCCGAGGCCCGCGAGGAGCTCGGGCCAGACCTTGGCCAGAAGGTCAGCGGCTACAAGGCGGGCTACACGCCGGAGGAGCGGGGCCGCATCGAGGCCGATCTCCGAGAGGGGCGCCTGAGGGGGGTTGTCGCGACGAACGCTCTCGAGCTGGGCATCGACATCGGCACCCTCGACGCGGCCGTCCTCGCCGGCTATCCCGGCACGGTT
>JACPQP010000164.1 GCA_016190465.1 Chloroflexota bacterium | reverse complement strand
GTCCCTTAACGGCTCCGGGTAGGTCCAGGAAGGGCCGCGGCCCTTCCTGGCGGGGTTTGGGGTGTCCCCAATACCAGCAAAAACTTACTGTTACCTACCTAAATCGCGGGCAGCGGCAGCCCGCCGCCGAGGAGCACCCCGGTCACGACGTGGTAGTTGTCGGTGATCAGGAGCAGCGCGAAGCCGATCATCACCGCGCTGGACGCGAGGGCCATCCGCGGGGCAATGACCTCCAGCCGGCCCAGCAGCGGAAGGACACGGGCCATCGCGACCGCGGCTACCACTAGCGGCACGGCGATGCCGAGCGAGAAGAGGAACAGCAGAGCCGCGCCCATTAGCGCTGATCCTGCCGTGGCGGCGTACGTGAGCATACCAAGCCCGAGCGCCGCACCGAAGCACGTCATGCAGCCGGTCGCGAATGCCAGACCGAGGACCATCGTGCCGACGGAACCGGACTCGCCTCGCCCGGAGAGCGACACGATTGGCATGTGGCAGACGAGCGGTGCCCGCGCCCGGGCGGCCATCCGCAGCGCCATACCGATGATCAGCACGCCAGCGACGACCGAGAGCGGCCGGCGGTACGATGCGAGGAGGTCGGCCCCCCCCAGCGTCCCGGCCAGGTATCCGATCAGCGCGCCGGTGGCGGTGTACACGACCACGATGCCGGCGACGAAGTACAGGGCGGTGACGACGATCCGACGCCGCATCACGCGGGTAGGCCGACCAGCCTGCGCCATCGAGATCCCGGCCAGGCTCGGAATGAAGTAGGCGGTAAGCTGAAAGAGGCAGGGCCACATCGACGTGAGGAACCCGCCGAAGAGCCCGAGCGCGAGCGCCACGCTCACCGATGGGCCCAGAGCCACCGAGGGAGTCTCAATCGCGCTGCCGCTGCCCGAGAGAACGGGGTTCGCCGACTGAGCGCGCGGTCCGTAGCGGAGCGGAAGCTCCCAGGAGAGGACGTTGCCGACATCCTCGCGGCCCGTGGCTGACGGGAAGATCAACTCTAGCCGCTCTCCCATCCCGTGCTGAAGGTGCCCCAGAGGTCCGGTGACCGAGTAACGAAAGACCAGGGCCCGGTGGTGGGGCGAATCGGAGAGGAGGCGTGCCTCCGCTGGTGGCTGCCCTGTCGCGTCCACGCCGGTCCCGACGAGGCGGAGCAGCGGCCGCGCGGGGGCGATCGGCAGGTCGATGTGGCTCTCTTCGTAGACGAAGAAGAAGACGGAGGGCTCGCCGGCCGTTCCGACGAGGTCGCGGTCGTCGGCGCTGGCCAGGATCTCGCGGGTGATGAGCAGGACGTCGACCGTCGGGAAGGCGCCCTCCGGCCGGACGCCCAGGCGGTTGAGGCCTCCGGCCAGTTCCGGCTGGCTGGCGGCCCTCCCGGTCTCGCCGAGCGGGTTGGCGATGGACAGGGAGGGCGCCCACCGGCTCGCGGCCAGGACCAGGGCAGCCAGGAGAGCGAGGACGCCTACCAGGAGCAGGTAGCGGCGGTGCCCACTCGTGACGTGCTCGATCCAGGGTCGGGCGGCCGTCGCTGTGAACGGGCCACCGCGGTAGGTCTCGGTTTTCATCGCCGCTTCTCCTTGCATTCTTGTATGGCCTGCAACAGTCCCGACAGGGACGCCTCCGAGATCCTGCGACTGCTGTAGACGTCGATGTCGGTTCGGCTCAGCTTCAGGGCGATGACCCTCACCTCGGGCAGCTCCGACAACACCTCGGCGACGAACTCGCGTCCGCCCGTCGGCGCGTCGGCGTCGAGGATCACGACGTCCGGGGCGAAGCACTTGATCTTGGCCGACGCCTCCGGGTCGTCCACGGCCACCGAGCCGAGCGCGAGATCCGCCTCGTCCGCCAGCAGCCGGCAGACGGAGGCAATCAAGATCGATCTGTTCGTCAGAGCCAGGACCCGCTGCCTCAGCATGGTCGAACCTCGCGCGAGTGCATTTCTGCCTCATGATGGCGCAGCGGGATCGCCCGAGGAATACCTTTTCTGGTAGTTGTCGACTAACAGAATTGGTAGTCTTGGGGTGCGAACGGGGGTGACGGGGCGAGAGGCGACGCGGGGATGCGGCGACAGGGTGACACGGGGACGCGGCGACGGGGCGACGGGGGTGGGTTTGGTGAGCCTCGTGTCCCCGTCCCCCCGTCGCACCCTCGCCCGGTCGCCCCGTCGCCGTGTCGCCGCTACGCGGGCAGGATAGCGACGACCTCGATCTCGATGCCGATGTCGCCCGGGAGGCGCGCGGCCTGGATCGTCGTTCGGGCGGGGTAGGGGTCGCCGAAGAAGGTGGCGTACACCTCGTTGAACCGCGCGAAGTCGTTCATGTCGCGCAGGAAACAGGTGGTCTTCACCACGTTGTCCATCGAGGTCCCGGCGGCCGTGAGGATCGCCCGGACGTTCTCCAGCGTCTGCCGCGTCTGGTCCTGGATGTCCTGCGACTCCACCTTGCGGGTCGCCGGGTTGGCCGGCCCCTGCCCGGCCACGAACACCAGGTTGCCGACCTTGATCGCCTGTGAGTACGGCCCGATCGGCGCTGGCGCCGCGCTCGCGATGACCTTGGTTTTCTGCACGGTTGTCACCTTCCCTGCGAGAGTGTGTGGGGGCAAGCCCCCATGCCTGCCCAAACGGGGCAACCACCGGGGGTTGCCCCTACAGGAGCACCGCCCACCCCCCGGTGGCTCGGCCGTGATGATGGGGATGATAGCCATACTCTGGCGCGTGTGTCAAGCGGGGGTTCGAGTGTCGGGGGTTAGGGGTTGGGGATCCGGAGCCCCGACTCCTGATCCCTGCCCCCTGATCCCTGAGCGAGGGGCAGCGAAAAGGAGAAGGTGCTGCCCTGTCCCAGCTCGCTCTTGACCCAGATGTGCCCGCCGTGGGCGCTGACGAGCATCTTCGCGATGTAGAGCCCGAGGCCGAGCCCCTCCGCCTGGCCGCTGGTCTTCGCGCGGAAGAACCGCTCGAAGATGTGGGACAGCGCTTCCGCGGCGATGCCCGGTCCCGAATCGTGCACCCCGACTACGGCCTGGTCATCGCGGCGGCCGATGGTCACCACGACGAGGCGGTCCGACGGGGAATACTTGAGCGCGTTGCTGACGAGGTTCGTGATGACCCGCGCCAGCCGCTCCGAGTCGGCCAGGACGCTGAGGGCACCAGCCTCCACCCGGATCCGGACACGGCTGGCCTCGGCCGGGTCGATCGTTTGCTTGATCGCTTCGTCCACCAGCGCCGCGAGCGACACCGGGGCGAGGTGCAGCTCCATCTGCCCCGCCTCGAGCCGCGCCGAGTCCACCAGGTCCTGGATCATCGCGTTCAGGCGCCTCCCGCTCTGGAATACCGCCTCGGCGCTCTTGAGCAGGCGCTCGTCCTCGAGACCAGCCAGCCGCCGGCGCAGAAGATCGGCATGACCGAGCATGACCGAGAGGGGAGAACGCAAGTCGTGCGACACGAGTGAAACGTACTCCTCCTTCATCTGCTCCAGCGCGCGCATCTCGGTGACGTCGCGATAGACGGTGATGGCGAGAGCCACCCGGCCATGTTCGTCTCTGATCTGGCTGCCACCGAAGCTCAGGCGTCGCTGCGTGCCGTCGCGCCGCGTGTAGAGCACCTCATAGCCGGTGAAGCGCTCGCCACGCAGCGCACGGTTGATCGGCAAATCCGTGAATGGCATTGGGCGCCCGTCAGGAAAGCGGATGTCCAACGTGCGGAGGTAGTCCGCCGTCCAGCCCTCATCGGTTGAGGGCAGGTCCCACGTCTGCCGGCCGAGATTGTTGAGGAGCACGTACCGGCCGCTGGCATCGACGATGGTCACCCCGTCGGTGAGGCTCTCGAGCAGCCCGTTGAGCTCATCATAGCGACGCCGGGCCTCCTTGGCCAGGGCCTCGATGCGCGCACGGCTGTTGACCTGCTCCGTGGTGTCGACGCCGACGAAGAGGACAGCGCGGACCTGGCCTGCTGTCCCGCGGAGGGGCACCCATGAAAAGCTCCAGTAGACCAGCTCCGGCGGCAAGTTGCCACCGCGGAGGCGGAGGGGCAGGTCCGAGGCGCTGAATGACTCGCCGGTCTTCACCACCGAGTCGAGGACATCGAACAAGCCCTGCTCGACCAGTTCGGGGAAAGCGTCCGCGGCGCGTCGGCCGAGGAGATCGATCCCGGGGCGTAGGGCGGCGTAGGCCGGATTCACGAGATCGAAGACGAAGTCCGGGACGGAGGCCACGGCGATGGCGGCCGGCGCGAAGTGCACAATAGCTTGCAGCAGGTCGCGCTGCTGCTGCCAGCGATGGAAGAGCTGGACGTTCTCCAGGGCCGTGCCGAGCCGTTGGGCGACGACGAGGGCGAAGCCCAGGTCGTCCGGGAAGAAGCTGGCCGGTTGGCTTACCAGCGAGGCGAGCAGACCGTACACATGGTGTCTCGTGCTGACGGGAGTGGCGATCAGCCCCGAAAAATGGTGCTCATCCAGGACCCGGCGATCCACCTCATCGCCCGCGAGCGCCGGGGCGTCCGGACCGGGGATGAACACCGGCTGGCGACACGTGACCACCTGCCGATGGAGCGCCGGCCAGATCGCATTGAGGGCGGCCTCCGCGGCCTCTTTCCGCGCCGGGGCGACGTGGTAACCCACCCGATGAGTCCACTGATCCGGGTGTTCAGCGTCGACCAGGTAGATCACACAGGTGTCACCGAGGGGCTCGGACAGCCGCTGGGCGATCTGCTCGAGGGCCACTGTCTTGCCGAGGGGTGCGCTGGGGAGGATGCCGCCCAGCTCTGCCAGAAAGCGGGCACGCCGTTCTGCCCGCTCCACCTCGTTCACTTTTTCCCGCAACCGCGCGTCTGTCTCCGTGTAGAGGCGGGCGTTCTCGACGGCGATGGCAGCGTGGGCGGCAAACAGAGTGAGGATCTCCTCATCCTCTGCGTCGAACTCCTCGACGCCGATCTTCTCGCCCGCGTAGAAGTTCCCGAGGACGCGCCCGTGGGCGGCCACGGGCACGCCGAGGAAGCTCTTCATCGGGGGGTGGTGAAGTGGGAAGCCGACCGAGCGAGGATCCTTCGCCACGTCCTTGACGCGGATCGGCCGAGACTCGCGGAGCAGCTCGCCGAGCAAGCCCAGCCCACGCGGCCAGTGCCCGATGGCCGCGATCTCCTCGGTTGAGAGCCCAGAGGGAATGAACTGCACGAGGCGGCGCCGCGCCGGATCGACGATGCCCAGGGCGGCGTACTTCGCGGCGACCAACTCGCGGGCGGTGTCGACGATCTTCTGGAGCACCTTGTCGAGCGCAAGCTCCGAGGCGATCGCCAGCGCGGCGCTGTTGACCGCGCGCAGTCGCTGGGCGTAGCGCGCCTCGGCTGCCGAGCACCGATCTCCGGCGACTGTCTCCTCGTGATGACCCACTGAACCTCACCCCTTTCCTCCCCTCGCCAGGGTAGGTATCGCGGTGGAGTAGCCCTGCGATCCCGCGGGCACTTCCTTCCGAGCCGCAGCCCCGGTGTCCTTCCGAGCCGCAGCGAGGAATCTCGACTGTGGCCGTTGTGCACCGTAGCGGAGATTCCTCGCCCTGGGGGGGCTCGGAATGACAAACGGTCGCTGAAGTCGCGGGCTACCGTTACGAAGTCGGCCTGCGCCGACTTCAGTAGCCCGCGAAGGCGGGCTTCGTCAAGGTAGCTCGCGACTTCAGTCGCCGAGCACCCTCCCCGCCGATACCTACCCCGGTGAGCGGCGGTAGCGTGCAAGCGTGTCGCGCGGACGGTGAACACTTCCTCCGCGGAGAGAGCTATCCCCATCTCCACACGGAGATGGGCAGGAGATGAGATCGGCTGCTCGATGGCGTGGCAGCCCCCTGCCCAGTCGCCGGATCCCTGTGCACACGCGTCAGGCGATGGGGGAACGTCACACTGCGCAAGTTTTGTTCCAGCCCGGTAACTGCACCTGTCGGGTGCGCCACGCGTATCGTGAGCACGTGTGCCACGCCCCACCGGTCGCTCGGGTATTGCCCTGGACGCCCGCCCGTGGTACAATCGCCGCACGAATCGAATACTGGCGGTGTTCGCGGGAATAGCGCTCGGTCGCTACGAGGAGGGTACCTGGCATGGTGAGCCGCAGCTCGCGACGACCCCACGGACGTGTGCTCGCCGCGGTCGCCATCTTCACGGTCCTGGCCGCACTCCTGACTCTGCTGCCCGGCGGGATCGTCCCCACCGCGGCCCAGGGGCCACAGCCCCCGCCCTCTGGCCAGGAAAAAGCCTCTCCCGCTTCCGATCTCGGGGGACCCTGGGACGGTCTTCCCGACTTCCTCAAGGCCGCGCCCCCTGGCGCTCGGCCGCCGTTGCGGCTGGCTGGCATCTCGACCCAGTCCACCGGTGGCCCGGACGGTTTCGGCTATACCTGGGACGACTCGGCGCCCGTCGATTGGATCGACGCCACCGTTGGGGTGGATACCGGCCTGAGCAACTCTGGTCCGGTGACCGTTCCCGTGTCTCTCGACTTCTCGTTCAAGTATTACGACCGGACCTATTCCCAGCTCTGGGTCAGCCTCCACGGCTACCTCGGCTTCAACCCCGATCTGTGGAACAGCAATGGAAGTATCCCCAGCCCGGGCCCACCGAACGACGTCATCGCCCCCTACTGGACGAACTTGAGCCTGGACTCCGCCAGCAAGGTGTACTCTCTCTCGGGTGGCTCGGCTCCCGATCGCTACCTGGTCGTGCAGTGGCACCAGGTCGGCGACGGCAAGCCCGGTAACACCTTCACGTTCCAGGTGATCCTTCGGGAGAACGGCGATATCCTCTTCCAGTATCAGACGATGAGCTATGGCACCGCCGGCCGCAACTGCGCCACGACCGGCATCGAGGACTCGTCGGGCACCGACGGTCTGCTCTATCAGTTCTGTCGGGCGATGTCGAGCAACCAGGCGATCCGGTTCATCCGCCCGGCGCCCGCGGCACGGGTCAGGTTCTTGTCCCCCGCCCAGGGCCGATTCACCCGGGCTGGCGCCACGGAGTCCTTCCCGCTGTCCGTCCGCAACACGGGGGAGCTGGGCGACGACACCTATGATCTCTCCGCCTCCTCCGACTGGCCGGCCTCCCTGTACGCCGCCGATGGCGTCACCTTACTGACCGACACCGATGGGGATGGCGCGGTCGACACCGGCGCGGTTGCGCCGGGCCGGAGTGTCACGGTCACGGTGAAGGTGCAATCGCCGGCGGTCCTCGACGTGGGCGACCACCACACTGCCAGCCTGGTAGCTCGCTCGTCGCTGGACACGGGCAAGGTCGTGACCGCGACGCTCCAGACTGCCAATCCTGCCCCGTTCGCCCAGGTCTATCGGACCGACGCCGACGGCGCTATGAGCCTGTACCTGGCGCAGCCCGTCGCCCAGGGCGTGCAGCGGGCTACGCCGGGCAACTACAAGGGCAATGAACCGGCCGTCGCCGAGGCGCCCTCCGGCAACTTCGTCTACGCCTGGAGCAAGTGGCGCTGTCTCGACAACCAGTGCAACGTCCACGTCGGCGAGATCGAGTACGTCCTGCTCAACCGCTACGGCGAGACGATCCGGCCGGTGACCAGACTCACGGATCACTCCGGCGCCACCGCGCGCACCTACGACACGTCGCTCGCCGTGGCCGTGGCGCCGAACGGCCGGATCGGCATGCTCTGGCGCCGCTACCTCTGGAACCCCACCACCAACCAGTACAACAGCAACGTCTACCTGGCGATCCTCGACGACGCGGGCAACCTGGCCTTCGGGCCGGCCAACCTGACCGGCAACTCGGCCTGGGGCACCGACGGCGACCTGAACGTCCCCCGGTTCGAGTGGCCACGCATTGCCGCCACGGGCGACAACCGCTTCGTCCTCGCCTGGCAGCGGAGCCAGCAGGAGGCGCCGACCAGCACGTGCACCTCCTTCTGCTGGGTCAACGACATCGAGGAGGCGGTCCGGGATACCGGCGGCGGCGAGATTCGTGCGGTCACCCGGATCACCGATGACGCCGCGGGAGGCCCCGGCTACTACCATCCCACGCTGGCCAGCCTGAGTGGCAATCGCGCGTTGCTGGCCTATAACGGACCGAACGGCATCTCGTACGCTGCGCTGGACAGCTCGGGAAACAGCCTGGCGGCCGAGAGGACTACCGGAAGCGGCGGTTGGCAGCCCGACGCCGCCCAACTCTCCAACGGCCGGATCCTCCTGGCCTGGACGTCCGGTGACGAGCGCACCAGCCAGATCAGCTTCGCGCTGCTGGACGGCGCCACGTATGGCCTGCTGACCGGTCCCCGGGCGCTGGCGAACCCGGTCGCCCCAGCAGGCGACGACTCCGTCTCGGTCACCGCGGACGCGGCCGGCCGGGCGATCCTCACCTGGACGGACCGCGACCGGGGCGCTGCTCGCAAGCTGTACTATGCGCTTCTGGATGGGGACGGGGCCGTGCTTACCCCGCCGATGATCTTCCGCGCTGGCCCCCGGATCGAGACCAGCTACGAGGGCTACGGGAACACCTCGTCCAGTTGGAGCGCGCCGGCCGGGGTGGACGGCGCAGCGGGCTTCCGAAACCCCGTCTTCGACGGTCCGCCTGGCGGGACCGCCACGCTCTTCGTGCGGGGGGTCAACCACGGGGCCACCACCGCCGCGAACGTCATCCTCACCGCCACCCTGGACAGCAACCTGGTCTACATCAGCGACACCTCGGGCATCGCGCCGAACATCAGCGGCAACGCCGTCGCCTGGAACCTGCCGGACCTGGCCTTCCTGGCGGACCGGAAGTTCACGCTGTCCGTTCGGCTGCCCGCCAGCGCGACCTACGGCACCCGCTACCCGGTGTCGTTGACGCTGACCTCGGCCGGGCCGGAGGCGAACCCTGGTGACAACACGGCGACCGCCGAGGTGGCGGCCGCGCCGGCGACGCCGACGCCCACGGCGACCGTGACGCCAACGGCGACGCCCTCCTCCTCCCGGGTCGAGTTCGTCGGTCAGATCGGCGGGGTGACCCGGGCCGTCGCCGTCGCCGAGCGGAACGGGGTCACGTACGCCTACGTCGGCGTCGGGCCCCGGCTGGTCATCCTGGACGTCTCCGACCCCGCCGATCCTGTCCTCGTCGGCCGGAGCGCGCTCCTGCCGGGCGTCGTCAATGGCCTGGCGGTGGACGCGAGCCACGCCTACATCGCCGCTGGCGACCGGGGCCTGCGGATCCTCGAGGTCGGCACCAACCCGGCCAGCCCGACCGAGGTCGGCTTCTTCGACACGTCGGGGTGGACCTCGGACGTCGCCGTGGTCGGCAACCTGGCCTACCTGGCCGACGGACACCTTGGCCTGCGGATCCTCGACGTGACCAACCCTGCTGGCCCCGTCGAGGTCGGCGCCTACGATACTCCTGGTTGGACGGCGGGCCTCGCGGTGGCCGGTCGCTACGTCTATCTCGCCGACAGCGCTACCAGGAACAAGGATGGTCAGAACGTCCCCGGCAGCCTGCGTGTCGTCGACGTCTCCGATCCGGCTCATCCGACCGAGGTCGGCTCCTACGGCAGCTCGGGGGATGCCCGCGGCGTCGACGTTGTCGGCAGTTACGCCTACCTGGCCGATGGGCGCGGCGGCCTTCGGATTCTCGACGTGACCAACCCCGCCAGCCCCACGCCGGTCAGCCAGACAGCCACCCAGGGGGATGCCTGGGGCGTCGCGGTGGTCGGCAGCTACGCCTACGTCGCCGACAACTGGTGGGGCATCCGCATCGTGGACGTCACGAACCCGGCCAGCCCGGTCGTGGTCGGCTCTGGCGCCTCGTCCAGCGCCTCAAAGGAGGCCCGAGACGTCGCGGTGGCCGGCACCTACGCCTACGTCGCCGGCTACTCGTCGGGCCTGCGCATCGTCGACGTCGCCGACCCCACCCGACCGGCGCCGGTGGGATCCTTCGGCCCGGCCGGCTACGCCAGTGCCGTGGCCGTGGCTGACCGCAACCTCTCCATCGCCGCCAGCAACGCCGGTCTCCGCATCGTCGACGTGGCCGATCCGGTCGGTCCAACCGAGGTCGGCTCGTTCGATACCTCGGGAGATGCCCGCGATGTCGCCCTGACCGGCACCTACGCCTACCTGGCGGATGGGTGGGCGGGACTCTCGGTCGTCGACGTGGCCGACCCCACTCGACCGGTGCTGGCGGGCTACCACGATACGCCGGGAGACATCTCGAGCGTCGCAGTGGGCGGCGGCCGCGCCTACCTGGCCGAGACACCGTACTGGAATGGCAGCCAGAGCCTGGGCGGAGGCCTCACCACGGTCGACATCACCAACCCGGCCAACCCGCGCGAGTTGAGCTTCCTCCACACGCGGGGGGAGGTCCGGGACGTCGCGGTGGCCGGGAGCTACGTCTACATCGTCGAAAGCGGGTACTGGACCGGGAGTGAGGGCGCTCCGGGTGGTCTGCGGATCGTCGACGTGAGCAATCCGGCCAGTCCGGTGGTGGCTGGCTCGCACGACATCGGGGACGCGTGGGGCGTTGCCGTGGCTGGCCCCTACGCCTACGTCGCCGCCGGATCCGAGGGCCTGCTGATCGTCGATGTGGCCGACCCGACCCGGCCGACCCGGATCGGCTCCTACCGCACCCAGGGCTACGCTCAGGGCGTGACGGTCGTCGGCACCTTCGTCTACCTCGCGGCGAGCGAGTCGGGCCTGCGGATCCTCGACGTGGCCGACCCCACTCGGCCGGCCGAGGTGGGCTACTACGACACGCCGGGCCGCGCCCGATCGGTCGCCATCGCCGGAAGCGACGTCTACGTCGCCGACGGCGAAGGCGGCGTGGTCATCTTGCGCTTCGCCGGGGCCGGCGCCGGTCCCACGTTCACGCCCACCATCACGCCCACGCCCACCCTGACGCCCTGGCCGACGGAAACCGTGATGCCGATGCCGACGCCCACCATCACGGCAACCCCGACCCGCACGCCCAACCCGAACCTCCGGGTGGAGAGCGTGCGGGTCAGCAACCTCAGCGACACGGCGGCCGTCATCTCCTGGATCACGACCGAGGACGCGACCGGCGCGGTCGTCTACTCAATCTCCGGCACGTTCCAGTCCTCCCTCTCCCTCTGGGAGAGGGCTGGGGTGAGGGCGGCCTCGACCAGCATCGCCTTCGATGACCGCGGCCCGGACTTCGTCGGCACCACGCACTACGTCGTCCTGACCGGGCTGGAGCCGTCGTCGACCTACCAATTCCAGATCGATACTGATGGCGCCCTCGGCGGCGATGATGGCTCGCCCTACGTCTTCCAGACGGGCCCGTCGCTCCTGCCGGGCGCGCCGAACTCGGTGGTCGGCCGGTTGCTGGACGAGCAGGGGTACCTTGCCGCGGGGTGCCTGCTCTATGTCCGCCTGAGCGATGGAGACAGCACGGGGAGCGCTGGAGACTCCGCCTGGCTCTCGGCGCTGACCGACGAAAACGGCGAATGGCTGGTCGAACTCCAGGCCCGAACGAGCGACCTGCAAGGCTTCTTCGACTATCAGATCGGCGGCGACACGATTCTGGTCGAGAGCGAGTGCGGCGGGCGGGGCATTGCCCGCGACACGTATCCGACCTCGGCGATCGATCCGGCCGCCGGGTTCGGCGACCTGGGCGACCTCCGGTTGCGGGTGCTGGTGACCGAGCAGTTGACGCTCGTCGGGGGCTGGAACCTGGTGGCGCTCCCGGCCGAGCCGATGGCCCCGACGGTGGCGGAAGACCTGGGGCAGCTTCTGGTGGGCCAGGGGGTGAGCACGACCCAGGTGGTGCGGTGGAACGAGGCGCTGGGGGCGTGGAGCGCCCACCTGGTGGGGCGCACCTCCAACAACTTCGCCATCGACCTCACCCACGGCTACTTCGTGCGGGTGACGGGCAGCGGGGGGACGGCCAGCATCGTCGGCTATCCGATTCGGTCGCCGCAGAGCGTGGTGGCGATGGTCGTCGGCTGGAACCTGATCGCGGTGCCCTATCCGACCGGGCTGCTGGCCAAGGCCCTGGGCCAGGCGGTCATCGCCGACGGGATCACCGCGAGCCAGGTGGTCCGGTGGAACGAGTCGCTCGGGGCGTGGAGCGCGCACCTGGTCGGCCGGACCTCGAACAATTTCGCCGTCGAGCGCGGCCACGGCTACTTCGTCCGGGTGACCGGGATCAGTGGGGCGGGGGAGTACACGCCGTAGCGACGGGACTGAGCCATTTGCCGCCCCGGGGAGAGGAGGCTATCGCTATCAGCAACTGGCTGCGAGAGCGTCAAGGCTGCTCCGCAGACACCGGATCGTTTCAGCCACCGACAGGCCTCCAGGACGGCTGACCCCCAGCGCGCTGGCGACCACGGTCTCTTCCTGGTTCCCCTTCGCCGTGATCACGACCACCGGAACGCCTCGCAGGCTCCCGTCGGCGCGCATCTTCTCCAGCACGGCATAGCCGTCCAGCCGCGGCATCAGCAGATCGAGGAAGAGGACGTCGGGCTGCTTTGCTTCCAGCAGCTCCAGACACTCGGCGCCGTCGTAGGCCGTCCACACCTGGCAGCGCCGAAGGCTCGAGTGGATCATTCGGACCAGCAGGCGCACCATCTCCGGATCGTCGTCGGCCACGAGCACACTCCGAGGCCGCTTCGTTCCGTTCGATCTGCTGCCGCCGGCGATCCGAATGGTGCGCAGCGCAGCGGCCAACTGTTCGCGGGTAACCGGCTTGGTCAGATGCTCGACTACCCCGGACTCTCGGGCGACCGGCCGGACGGTGTGCAGGGGACAGGTGATGACCGGCAGGCGCGAAAGACGCTCGCTCGTAAGCTGCAACTGGCGCCAGCCGGCGGGTATCTCGGCCGAGCTGACGAGCACCGCCTCGACTGGCCTGTCCGAGACAATCTGGACCGTCCGCTCGATGCTCTCGGCGCGGACCGCCGTGTAGCCGTCGAGGTAGCGCTGGAGGATCCGGGTCGTCTCGCCCACCTCGTCGAGCACGACTACGGTCCTCTCGGCCGGGCTGGCGGTAGCCACGGCGAGCGGCCCCGCCTCGCTGGCGTGGGGTGACACCACCACGTTCTCGCACACGGGCAGGCTGAGGTGGAAGATGCTGCCTCTGCCCAGCTCGCTGTCGACCCACATCGCGCCGCCGTGCATCTCGACGAACCGCTTGCTGACCGTCAACCCCAGCCCGCTGCCGCCACGCCGGCGCTCGGACTGACCGCTCTGGCAAAATGGCTCGAAGACGTGCGGGAGGTCCTCGGAGGCGATCCCCACGCCGGTGTCCGCGACCGACACCACGACTTCCCGACCGTCTTCCCCACACCGGGCGTGAATGGTGACGCCCCCAGTGACGGTGAAGCGGAGGGCATTGATCAGCAGATTGAGGAGGATCTGCCGGACGCGGACGGGGTCGACCGAGAGCAGGGGCAGGTCGGCCGGCACTTCGACCTTCAGGCTGAGGCCCATCGCCTCGAACCGTCCGGCCAGGCCGGAGGACGCCTGCTGGACAAGATCTCGCAGCGACGCCGGCTGCTTCTGGAGGCCCATTCGATGGGCGTCGATCTGGCTGAGATCCAGGATGTCGTCGACGAGCGAGGAGATGTGGCAGGAGTTGCGGTAGATGGCCTCGACGTCCGCGCCATAGGCTTCCGGCAGCGGCTCGCCGTACGACAGCCGGGGTGAGATGACCATCATCTCGCTGAAGCCGATGATCAGGTTCAGCGGGGTCCGGAGCTCGTGGGAGATCGCCGCGGCGAACTCGGTCTTCAGGCGACGCGCGTCGTCCGCGGCGTGCCGCGCTCGCTCGAGCTCGTGGTTCACTTGCTCCAACCGGTCCTGGGCGACGTTGAGGCTCTTGACAAGCCTGGCGAGCTCGGCCTGCTGCCGTCTCGCCCGATCGGTCTCGCGCTCGGCTCGCTGGAACTCGAGCCACGACCATCGCAGGGCCAATCGGATGGGCTCGGAGGCCAGCCAGGTCACCAGGATGTTCGCCCACACGAGGATGAGGGCTACGTGGAGCGTCTGGCTGGCGATCGGACCGCCGAGGCCGTGCACAAGAAGGAGGGCGGCGCTGACTGCGGCCGCGGCGACCAGACTACCGAGCAGGTTGGCGAAGGCGCCAGCAAACACCACGAGCACAGGGATCAGGTAAGCCACCCAGGCCAGCGGCGGAATCCACAGCGCGCCAGTTGTCACCGCCAGGAGCCCCACCATCAGCGTCCCGCCTCCGGCCGCCGAGCTCCACCGACTCGCCAGATAGGCGAGGCCACCCACCGCGTAGAGCGCCAGGCCGACATACACCAGCCACGGCTCGTTGTAGCCGGGCCGCGAGAAGACGAGTACCAGGCCGAGCGGCGTCAGCAGGCAAACCGTGAGGGAGACGGCGAGGACGCGGCGTCGGAGATCGTCCAGCCCGATGTCATCGTGGAGGCCACTGAGCACCTGATCCAGCTCGCGCATCATCGATCATCACCTCCGGGCACGGGTCGGTCCCTCTCCTGTGTCAGGGACAACTGCAACCGGGAGTAGGCGACCGCCTTGGGCCCGATGGTAGGCAGCCCCGCGGTGCTCGTCAAGATTCGGTGTCCTCACGAGCTCAGGGCTGGCGCGTGGCGCGGATTGCCAGCCGCCGGTAGCTGTGGCATACTGCTACCCAGCGGGCGCGGGTGACCTAACCCCCCTGGCCGCCGTTCCTGAGCCGGTCCGACGCAGAGAGGGGGGACATGCGGGAAGGGGGAGAGGTCGGACCCCACGGGATCACCGCACGCACCGAGATCGACGGTGGCGCATCACGCCGAGGGAGTGGGAGAGCTATGCGGTTCTGTTTGCGACCCAACGCGGTGAGCGCGGATCCCCGCGCGCGCCTCGGCTACTGCAAGGCGATCGGCATCGAGGCGGTTCAAGAGCGTCCGGGCGCGGTGCCGGGATTCGACGAGAAGCGGCAGCTTGACGTTCGCGCCCTGCGCGACCACGTGCGACAGTTCACCGACGAGGGCGTTATGGTCGAGGCCATCGGGCTGGGGCAGGTCAGCGCCGAGGTGATCCTTGGCCAGCCAGAGGGGGCGCTCGATCTCGAGCGGATGCTCCGGGACCTCGAAGCGATTGCCGAGGTCGGGGTACCGATCGCCACGACCGGCGTGCCGGTGCCGAGGCCGCCAACGCCTGAGACCGAAGCCGAGCAGTTCAGTCGCATCGCCGATTACTACGCCCGACTCTGCGCGAAGGCCGAGGAGGTCGGCGTCCGCCTCGCCACACACAGCCCGTGGCCTCCGAGCCGGCTGGGCTGGATGTGGGGTGTGCACGAGTTCGCCCGGCTGTTCGCTGCCGTCCCCAGCCCGGCCAACGGCTACCTGTACGACAACGCCATCCACCACATGCTCGGCGAGGATCCGGCCGCCGCCGCGCGCCAGCTTGCCGACCGGATCGCCTTCTGTCACATCCGGGACGTTCGGAGGTCGGCGGGCGCCGGCGCGGCCGGCACCGGCTACGACGAGGTATTCCCCGGCACCGGCGAGTGCGCCTTTGGCGGGGTCTTAGCGGCGCTCGAAGCGGTCGGATACCAGGGCGTGCTGACGCCGGAGCACTTTCCGGCTATCCCGGGCGATTTCCACGAGGGCGCCGCGACGGCCTACGCGGTGGGCTACTTTCGCGCGCTGCTGGGCAGCGCGAGCCCGTAGCGTGGCTGCCCCTGTGCCCCCGTCCTGCCAACGGTCCCGACGGGCCGTTGGCGGCCCATCCGGGGGGGAAGAGGGGAGGCCGCCCCCTCTACCCCTACCCCTTCCCCCACCAGGGGGGAAGGGGGAAGGCCGCCCGCCGCCCCCTCTACCCCTACCCCTTCCCCCACCAGGGGG
>JACPQP010000158.1 GCA_016190465.1 Chloroflexota bacterium | reverse complement strand
GGGGGTAGAGGGGGCCCCGGCCCTCCCCCGGTGCCGGCAGGTCAGCCGACCGGTTGTGAGTATAGTGGAGGCTGCACTCTTTGTCAACGGTGGAGGGTCTGCTCAACGGATGACGAGACCCGGATGTTGACGCCGCATCGTCCGCCTGGTATCGTTTCGACACTTCCGGGCTCAAGAGGGGGTAACTATCCGATGTCAGGAGGAGCGATGGACTCGACCCCAGCGACCAGCGCAACGCTTCACGCCGACTTCCGCCGGGCCATCGCGACGATCGATCGCCACGTCTATGGCCACTTCACCGAACACCTCGGCGCCTGGCCTACGGCGGCATCTGGGCCGAGGATGGCTCGCCGGTCTCCACCACGCGCGGTATCCGCACCGACGCGCTGCGGCTGATCGCCGCGCTGCGGCCGGGGAACATCCGCTGGCCCGGCGGTTGCTTTTCCGAGTACTACCACTGGGAGGAGGGAATCGGGTCGCGGGGGCGGCGTCCCCTCACGTACGATTTCTTCTGGAACAAGCCGGAGCCGAACACGGTCGGCACGCACGAGTTCATCGACCTCTGCCGGCTCGTCGGTGCGGAGCCGGTCATCGCGGTGAACGTCCGGACCGGGACGCCCGCGGAGGCCGCGGCATGGGTGGCCTATTGCAACGAGCCGGCCGACGGGCCGCAGGGGAGTCGCCGCGCGGCCAATGGCCACCCGGAGCCGTTCGGCGTCCGCATCTGGGACGTGGGCAACGAGGGCTGGGACCTGGGCGCCGAGTGGTACGCCCACCGGTTCCTGGAGTACGCCCGAGCGATGCGCGCCGTGGATCCGGCGATCAAGCTCGTCGCCGTCGGCCACAATGGCGGGCGGCGCGACCGCGCGTGGGACGAAACCATCGTCCGGATCGCCGGCCGGGAGATCGACGCGATCGCCCCCCATCACTACGTTGGCCACAGGGTGAAGTCGCTCGACGGGGACGGCGTACACTACTACGCCAACGTCGCCTGCGCGAAGCCGGTCGAGGAGACGCTCGCCTTCGACGTGCAGCTCCTCGACAGCCAGTTGCCCGACCGCCCGGAGGTGGCGATCGCGATGGACGAGTGGGGCGTCTGGACCCAGATCGACCAGGGAATGCGTCACAACTACGACCTGTCCGACGCGCTTGTCGCCGCGGCCGTGCTGAACGCGATCCAGCGACAGGCGCGACGGGTCCGGATCGCCAACTGGGCGCAGATCGTCGACTGCCTCGGCCTGATCCAGGCGCGGCGCGACCTGGTCTGGACCACGCCGGTCTACGAGGCCTATCGCCTGTACGCGACCATCTGCGGCGCGGAGGTTTGCCCCTGCGTGGTGACCTGCGCCACCTACGATACCGGCCCGGTGGCTGGGCTGCGGCGGCCGCTTCCCCCCATCACGGACGTCCCCTACCTCGACGCTGGCGCGACGCGGGATCCGGATGGTCGCCGCGTCGTCCTGACCGTCGTCAACCGGCACCTGACGCAGCCGATGGACTGCCATCTCGATCTGGCCGGCCTCCCGCCGGATCCCGTGATCCGCGTTGAGGAGCTGAACCATCCCGATGTGTTCGCGATGAACACCGCGGGGGCGCCGACGACGATCCAGGTGATCGAGCGGACGCTCTCGTCGCTGGGAGCGACCTTCCGCTTCCCCGCGCACTCGCTGACGGTCATCGAGCTGCGGTCGAGATGACAGGCTCCTCCGGCGAAGACAGCATCGGGCTGGACGATCTGCGGCAGAGCGCCCTCTCCGCTGCCGCCGCCGGCTGCCTGGCCGCGGCCACGGCTCTGCTGCTGACGAACCCCCGCCCGGGCCTCGCCGAAGACTGGGTGCCGGCCTACATCCTGGCTCTCTACCTGCTGGCCGGCCTCACGTACCTGGGAGCCAGGATGAGCGTGGCCACCGGGGGCCTGGCGCTGGGGGGTGGGGTCCTGATCCTGACGACTGCCGCTCTCTGGTTTGATCCCCTCGCCTGGACCGTCTATCTGATGCCCCTTCTGGTGATCTTCGCCGGCGCGTTCGGAGCTTCCACTGCCGGCCTGGCGGTGGCAGTGGTCGTCACCGCCGACCTGCTCTTCGTTCGCCTGATCGGAGGTCCGGTATCCGGCGAGGTGCTCCGGACAGTCCTTGCGCTCACCTGGGCGGGCGTTGTCGCCGCCTGGCTCTCCTCGCAGCCGATGCGGCGGGCGCTGAAGTGGTCCTGGGCGAACTACGTGCAAGCCGAGCGAGAAGCCGAGCAGGCACGGCGCCAGCGGGGCGAGCTTGCCCAGTTGGTCAAGAGCCTGAACATCGCCCAGGACCGGCTGGAGCAGGCCAACGTCGAACTGGAGCGGGCGCGGCGAGCCGCCGAGCGGGCACGTCGGCAGAAGACCGAGTTCGCTGCAATGATCTCCCACGAGCTGCGGACTCCACTGAACCTGATCGTCGGCTTCAGCGAGATGATCGCCTCCAACCCGAACGCCTGGGCAGGCCAACCCCTTTCGCCGGCTTGCCAGCTCGACGTGGACACGATCTACCGAAATGCCCTTCACCTGTCCGGGCTGATCGACGACGTACTCGACCTGGCGCAGATCGACGCGGCCCGCCTGGGGCTGGTGCGCGAGCGGGTGGACCTGGCCGTCCCCGTGCGCGGGGCGGTGAGCGCGGTCGAGCCCCTCTTCCGTCAGAAGAGGCTGGATCTGGTCGTCGACCTCCCCGAGTACCTCCCGCCGGTCGACGCCGACCGAGTACGTGTTGGCCAGGTCCTGATCAACCTGTTGAGCAACGCCGCCCGCTCCACCGAAGTCGGCGGGGTCCGGGTCAGCGCCAGGGTGCAGGATCGAGACGCCCTGGTGACCGTCGCCGATACCGGCGTGGGCATCGCACCCGAGGATCTGCCCCGCATCTTCGACGAGTTTCGGCAGGCCGTCGCGCCCGGCGCTCGACGTGGGGGAAGCGGCCTGGGGCTGACGATCTGCAAGCGTCTCGTCGAGCTGCACGGCGGCTCGATCTGGGCCGAGTCTCGGCCCGGCGAGGGGAGCACATTCCTCCTCACGCTGCCCCTGTTCGACAACGTCGCCAGCTCGCCCCTTCGCCACGAGTGGGAGACCTGGGCACGACCAGCGCGCCAGCGGGATGGACCGGAGGGGGTGATTGCCGTCTGCGACGACGACGCCGAGTCAGCTCGCCTGCTCCAGCGTTACCTGGACGGCTGTCGGGTGGTTCCCGTGGAGAGCATCGCCGCGGCGAGGAAGCTGCGGGCGAGCGCGCCGCTGCGCGCCCTGGTACTGACGGGCTCCTCCTGGCCCGAGGTCTGGCAGCAGGCCAACCAGGCGCGTGTCCAGATCGGCGACCGGCCGGTGTTTGCCTGTCACCTGTGGGGACGCCGCGACCTGGCGAGAGAGCTGGGAGTCGTCGACTACCTGGTCAAGCCGGTCCTGCGAGAGCAGCTCGCCCGGGTGCTGCGGCAACGTGGGCGGCTGCCCCGCGACGTCCTGGTGATCGACGACGACCCGGAGATGGTGAATCTGCTGGAGCGCCTGACCCACTCGATCGCCCGACGAGCGAAGGTCCGGGGCGTGTATAGCGGCGCCGACGGGCTGGCGGCGCTGCGGGAGCGCAGGCCCGACCTCGTGCTGCTGGATCTCCTGATGCCCGACCTTGATGGCTATGCCGTGCTTCAGGCGATCCGGGCCGACGAGGCGTTGCGGGGCATCCCGGTGGTGCTCGTGACGGCCAGGGGCAAGGATGAAGAGACGCGAACCTCGGAGATGCTCAGCATCACCCGGGCGGGAGGGCTGACTGTCGGCGAGCTGGTTCGCGTCCTGCGGGTCAGCCTCGACGCGCTGGACGGGCAGTCAGCTGGTAGCTCGTACAGCGGTCCAGGGCAGCCAGGAGCGTCCCTCGCGTGACCGGCTTCAGGATGAACTCGGTCGCGCCAAGCGAGCGAGCGAGCTCCTCCTGCTTCAGGACCGTGCAGACGACGACCGGGATCCGGGCGGTCTCCGGTCGGCTCCGCAGGGCGTGGAGCACCTCCCAGCCGTCGGCAGAGGGCAGCATCACGTCCAGGACGACGGCGTCGGGTTGCCGCTCGTCGACGGCGCGCCGCGCCTGATCACCGTCCGACGCCGTGATGACCAGGTACGGGTATGGCTCCAGGTAGCGGGTGAAGAGCCGGAGCGTGTCCTGGTTGTCGTCGACGACCAACACCACCCGGGGACGAGCGACCGGGAAGCTGACGGCAATCTCGAGCGACTGGCCAGTGATCTGCCACCGGAGCGCTCCTCCCTGGGTATCGATCAGCCGCCGGCCCACCTGAAGATTGCTGTCCCGGTCCAGCCGTTCGGCCACCTCGCCGGAAGCGCCGACGCGAATCTGCATCCGCAGGGAGACGTCCGCTTCACTGGCGCTCAGCGTGGGTCGGACCTCACGCCCGGCGTTGGCGCCGATGGCGAACACCAGGAGGCCAAGGATGGCCTGACGGAGGGCGATCTTGTCGCCGCTGACCGGCGGCACGCCCGGCGCTACCTCGAGCGCGAGCGACTGCCGCTTCTCCTGGGCCAGACCGGCGACGGTCGCCATCGCGGTGCGGGTCACCTCCGCCAGATCGACCAGCGTGGGCGGCCGAGCCGTGGCGATCCGGTCGATCTCCTGCTGCGGGTCGCCGCCGTCCACTGCGCTGGTGGAGGCGGACGGCTCCGCCGCTGGCGGCGGCGCGGCGAGCCGACGAGCGGCGATGGAGGGGCCGAGCTTCCGCTCGAGGGCGGTGGCGATCGCCTCCACCGCCTCGTGCTGCCGCCGGAACAGCGAGCGCTTGCTCAACGAGAGCTTCGTCCCGATCTGGTCGATGGGCTCCTGGCGGACGTAGCGGAGGTACAGGACTCGGTAGCGACAGGCATCCTCGGTGTCCAGGGGGGCGTCGGGAGGAGGCTTGAGCTGCTGGACGGCCTCCAGCAGGAGGCGTCGCAGGGCCTGCCCGGGCACCTCGGAGCCCCCCGCCGACGCGACGAGCTGCGCCAGGGGATGCCTCTCGAGGTATGTCGCGTCGTAGAGGTGAGCGAGCGCGTCCTGCGTGTGCTTCCTCAGCTCGTCTGGGTCGATCATCGTGAGTCCCCTGCCGTCGCTGGTCGCTCAACTGGCGCCGGGGCACGCGCCAAGGCCCCCGGGTCCTCCCCAGCCTGCGCCTGCTGGGCCAAGCGCCGCCCACAGGCGATCAACACGTCGCTGGCCTGGCATCAGGTTGGCACGCCACTGGCACGCCGCTGGCATTATACCAGTTGAATTGCGGCCGCGTACCCGGTAGCATGCGGCTGTCGGGTCAAGTTAGCTGAGACAGGGTCGCGTGACAAAGGAGGTCAGAGAATGTCTGTTCCGCATCTCACCGGTACCCCGCCGTTCCGCCGGTTTACCCGGCGCCGGCTCCTGGCGACGACCGGCCTGGGCGCGGCCGGAGCGCTGCTCGCCGCCTGCGCGGGCGCCGCCACACCAACGCCGCCACCGGCGCCCAAGCCGGCGGCTCCCGCCGCGCCCGCGCAAACGCCGACGACCGCGCCCAAGCCGGCTGCTCCTGCCGCGCCTGCCCCTACCGCGACGACCGCGCCAGCCGCGGCCCCGGCGAAACCGACGGCGGTCCCCGCGGCTCAGGCCAGGCCTTCGGCCGAGAAGATCCAACTCCGGTTCCTTCAGTCCTCGGTCGGCGACGATGACGCCAACTTCATCCGCAAGGCCTTCGCCGACTACGGCAAGGACCACCCGAACGTGTCGGTCGAGTACGAGATGATCCCCTTCGACGACTACTTCAAGAAGATCGGCCTGGTCCTGAGCGCGGGCACCGGCCCGGATATGTACTGGGTGACCGAGATCTTCGCCTACGTCGACGCGGGCCACACCCGGGAGCTGCCCCAGGAGATGGCCGAGGACCTGAAGAAGGACTTCGTCCAGATCGCCATCGACAACTGCACCTACAAGGGGAAGCAGTGAGCGATGCCCTGGCAGGGCGGCCACCGGCTGATGTACTACAACAAGGACCTGTTCAAGGAAGCCGGTATCACCACCCTCCCGGAGACCTGGGACGACCTCGTCGACGCGGCGAAGAAGACCACGAAGTTCGAGGGCGGCACCATGGTCCAGCAGGGCATCATCCTGCCCTGGGGGCCCGACGGCGCCACCAGCTTCTGCGGGTTCTTCTACGCGGCCGGCGGCCGGTGGATGGACGACACGGCCGAGAAGCCGATGTTCAACAGCGAGGCCGGCAAGGCTGCCCTGGGGTTCTGGGTCGATCTGACCCAGAAGCACAAGGTCTCCTCGCCGAAATTCCTCTTCGGCCAGGGCATCCAGGGCTCGTTCGTCCTCGGCAAGTCGGCCATGCAGATCGCCGGCCCCTGGAACCTCGGGCCATACCCGAAGCAGAACCCCAAGCTGAACTTCGGCATCATGTTCCCCCCGGCCAGGACGAAGGGCGGCCCGCGCGGTTGGGACGATGCCCCCTGGAAGCTCCTGGTCAACCCGAAGACCCGGTACGCCGACCCGGCCTGGGAGATCATCAAGCTCTGGACGAGCAAGGTCTCCCTGGTCAACGCGATGTCCATCGGCGTCGTCTCCTACCGGAAGAGCGCGCTCGAGGAGTTCAAGCCGAAGGCGAACGAGCACTGGAAGGTCTTCATCGACGCGATGCCCTACAACCGGGCCCGGCCCTTCAAGAACTGGCGGGCCATCGCCGTCCGGTTCGGCGCCCAGATCGAGAAGGCGCTGCTGGGCACCGTCACCGTCGAGCAAGCGCTCGCCGACGGCGAGAAGGAAGTGAAGAAGGCCATCGACGAGGGCGCGCAGCTCTAGGTAGGTATCAGAAAGTTTTT
>JACPQP010000157.1 GCA_016190465.1 Chloroflexota bacterium | reverse complement strand
GGGGGGGAGGGGGCGTGGGGGGGCCGGGGTTCGTGTTCGCCCGGTCCCCCGGTCGCCCCGTCCCCCCGTCGCCGGCCAGCAGCTCTCCCTTCTCGGCTTCGGTAACCATCGCCCCGGCCGGCCCGGTCGTCATCGTGTTTGCCATTGCTCCGCTACCTCCCCCCCGAGCAGTTCCCAGTTCAGCCGGTAGAACTGGCCGTCGAGCGCACTGCCGTCGTCAGAGCTGGTGAGCTCGGCCGCCGGTGTCTGATGCGTCTCCGCGACGATCCGGCAGATGTCGTCCACGGTCACGTCTCGGCCACCCAGCCCCAGGATGTAGGGGCGGATCAGCGGCGCCAGACCCCGCCCATACATCGCCGCGGCGATCTCAGCGGCGACAATCGCGCCGGTTGGCGTTCCGGGCGCCACCGCCTTTTCGAGCACCACGATCTTGCCACAGGCGCCCAACGTCTGCCGCAGCGCGGCCGCCGGGAACGGCCGGTAGGTCTGGATCGCCACGGAGCCCACCGGCCAGCCATCGGCCCGCAGCCGATCGATCGCTTCCTGCACGGTCCCGCTCACCGACCCCAGGCAAACCACCGCCGTGGCCGCTGGCTCGGACCCGGCCATCCGGTACGGCTGCACCAACTGAAGCCCGGGCCGCCCGAACAGCTCTCGAAACTGCTCTCCCAAAGGTGGGATCACCTTCAGCGCCGTCAGGAGCACCTGATGCTGCGCGTAGCGGACTTCCGCGTACTTGTCCGGTTCGACCATCATCCCGATGCTTCGGGGCGCGGCTGGCTCCAGCAGCCGAAGCGATAGCGGCGGCAGGAACTGGTCGACCAGCGCCTGGTCCGGCACCTCCACCGGCTCGAGAGCGTGGGTGAGGATGAACCCATCCACGTTCACCATCACCGGGACACGGAGTTGCTCGGCCAGGCGGTAGGCCTGCGGGTGCAGATCCGCGGCCTCCTGGTTGTCGGCAGCGAACAACTGGATCCATCCGCTGTCGCGCACTGCCATGACATCCTGGTGGTCGTTCCAAATGTTCAACGGCGCCGAGATCGCCCGGTTCGCGCCCGTGAGCACGATCGGCAGGCGCAGACCGGCGATATTGTACAGCACCTCGGTCATCAGGAGCAGGCCCTGTGAGGAGGTGGCGGTGTAAGCCCGCGATCCGGCCGCCGTGGCGCCCAGCACCACCGACGCCGCGGCGAACTCGCTCTCCACGTTGAGGCACTCGACGGATAGCTTCCCGCTGGCGGCCAACTCCACCAGATCCTCCACGATGTGCGTCTGCGGAGTGATCGGGTAGGCCGATACCACTTGCGGCCGGCAGGCCGCCACTGCCTGGGCGATCGCCTGTGAACCCTCGAGGAGCTGTCTCATCGCGTCCCTCCCTCCCCGCGCGGCCGCGACGGGGCGTCCGCCCGCGACGGAGCGCCCGGAACCGGGTTCGCCCCGTCGCCACATCGCCCCGTCGTCCCGTCCCCCCCGGCCGCCCCGTCGTCCCGTCCCCCTGTCCCTCCGCCGCCGGCGGCCGCCCGGGCGTCGTCTTCGCGCACCATTGTGATCGCTCCGCTGGGGCACTCCTCCGCGCACAGCGCGCACCCCTTGCAGTAGTCGAGCTTCGTCGCGTAGTCGCGCGGTCCGCGATGGAACACGGCCGAATCCGGGCAGTACACTTCGCACAGGTTGCAGCCGCTGCACTTCGCCGGATCCCAGACTGGCCGAAAAACGCGCCACGAGCCCGTCTTGTACCCATCTGGCCCGGCGCTGGACCCGCCCTCAGCCACCACGCCGGTCGTCAGGACGATCGCGGCCTGGGAGGGGACCTCACCCCCTACCCCTCTCCCGCGGGGAGAGGGGTGGTCGGGTGTTGCTGAATTGACCAGCCGCTCGGGCGCAGCCCTGGCGGCGGCGAAGCCACGCGCCGCTGCCTCCGCGTTCTTCTCGCCCAGCGCGCCAGGAAAGCGCTCGCGCACGGCCTGCTGAACCGCCGCCAGCGAGAAGGCGTCGGTCAGCGCGGCAAAGGCTCCCAGGAGCGCGGTATTCGGCACCGCGCGGCCGATCGTCTCCAGTGCGATGTCGGTCGCCGGCACCGCCACCGCGCGCGCGCCGGCGGGCAAGGCTGGGAACAGCTCGTCCGGCACCTCTGGCGCATTCAACAACACCAGACCGCCAGGTGGCAATCCGGCGGCGACACTGGCTGCCCCAGCGGTCAGGAGCGTCCGGTCCTGCACGATCAGGACGTGCGGCGCGTACACCTGGCTGCGCAGGCGGATCGGCGAATCGCTAAGCCGGACGAATGCCACCACCGGCGCGCCCATCCGTTCGGCTCCGAAGGCGGGGAACGCCTGGACGTGCTTTCCGGCGACAAACGCTGCTTGTGCCAGGAGCTCGGCAGCGGCGACATTGCCCTGACCGCCGCGCCCGTGGATGCGGATCTCGTGTAGGTCAGGAGCGAGGTTGGACGCCACACCAGTCATCTCGTGTACCCCTGTAGACGTGAAACCGGCATCCGGTTCCCAGGGGAATGTTACCATCGGATACGGGCATGTCGGCAGACCCAAAGGGGCGGTAATTGGATAGACGTGCGGCCCCACCCCTTCGGGTAGGGCCGCACGGTAGGGGCAGGCCCCCGTGCCTGCCCTCCGGGGCACCGGGTCACCAACGCCGCCCTACCTTGCTCGTTGATACGGGAAGGGCCAGGTCACGTCGACCCCGAGAGCCGTGGCGGCGCGCAGTGGCCAGTAGGGGTCGCGCAGGAGCTGGCGGCCCAGGGCGACCAGGTCTGCCTGGCCCGCCGCGATGATCGCGTCGGCCTGCGCCGGTTCGGTGATTAGTCCCACCGCCGCGGTCGGGATCCCGGCCTCCTCCTTGACCCGCTCGGCGAAGGGCACCTGGTAGCCAGGGGCCGCGGGCGGACGCACGTTGACCACCCCGCCACTGCTACAGTCGACGAGGTCGACGCCGTGCTCCTTGAAGATCCGGGCGAACTCGACGGCGTCCCCGACCTCGTTGCCCCCCTCGGCCCAGTCCGAACAGGAGAGCCGGATCAGGAGCGGCGCCTCGGACGACCACTCGGCGCGAACGGCGTCAATCACGCGCGTGGCAAAGCGGGACCGGTGGGCGTGGTCGCCACCGTACTCGTCCTGGCGATGGTTGGCCAGGGGCGACAGGAACTCGCTGATCAGGTAGCCGTGCGCGCCGTGGATCTCGATGACGTCGAACCCCGCCTCGCGCGCCCGCCGGGCGGCTTGCCCGAAGGCGGTGACGACCTCGTCGATCTCATCGCCGGCGAGCGATCGCGGCGTCGCCCAGTCGGCGTCGAACGGGATCGGGCTGGGTGCGACCACCGGCTCGGACCCATACCCGTGTTCGCTGCTCCACGCCTTGCGGCCCGCATGGGCGAGCTGGACGCCGATTCGGGCCCCATAGTCGTGGCAGAAGCGCACGATGCGCGCCAGCGGCTCGATCTGTGCGTCGTCCCAGAGCCCCAGGTCCCCCGGGCTGATGCGCCCGCGGCCCTCGACCGCCGTGGCTTCCAGCATCAGCAGCCCGGCGCCGCCGACTGCCCGGCTCCCATAGTGGACCAGGTGCCAATCCCTGGCCAGGCCGTCGAAGCCGGCGCCATAGGTGCACATGGGCGACATCATGATTCGGTTGCGGAAGCCGACCCCCCGAATCCGCCACGGATCCCACAGGTGTGCCATCAGGTATCACCTCCGTCACACGCTCCCCCAGTATCGGGCGCATGTCCTGTCTGTCTCGTGGGGTGATCATAGCATCGCCACCAAGATCATTCCATGCTGCGCGAGGCGATCACGCTCGCGCTCTTCGAAGATCCAAAGACGATGATCCAAAGACGATGATCCAAAGACGACCAAGCAGAAGGTTCTGGGGCGGAAGCGCTGGGGCGCCAACCAGCAGTTCGCGATCGATCTGGACTTCGAGGAGGAAGGCAAGGCGACACAGCCAAGGAGAGAGAAAGCACCCCCGGCAGGACTTGAACCCGCAACCTTGTGGTCCGAAGCCACACGCTCTATCCGATTGAGCTACGGGG
>JACPQP010000156.1 GCA_016190465.1 Chloroflexota bacterium | reverse complement strand
GCGCGCTGGCGACGCTCACGCTCGTGCGCGTCGCGAACCCCCTCGAGTACGGCGTCGTCATCACCGAGGCGGACGGCCGCATCGCGCAGTTCCTCGAGAAGCCCTCGTGGGGTCAGGTGTTCTCGGACACGGTGAACACCGGCATCTACGTGCTGGAGCCGACGATCTTCGATTACTACGAGAAGGGGAAGTCGGTCGACTTCAGCCAGGATGTCTTCCCCCAGCTCCTGCGCCAGAACGATCGCCTCTTTGGCTGTGTGGCGGGGGGCTACTGGTGCGACGTCGGCAACCTCAGCGAGTACATGCGGGCGAATGCCGACGTGCTGATGGGGCGCGTGAACGTCAGCTCACTGGGTCGGGAGATTCGTCCCGGCGTCTGGGCGGAGACCGAGGACGTGGAGATCGCGCCGGACGCGCAGCTCTATGGCCCCATCTGGCTGGCCAACGCGGCGAAGATCCGCAACGGGGTGATCGTCCGGGGGCCGAGTGTCATCCGCGACTACACGATCGTCGACACGCGCGCGCAGGTCGACCGCAGCATCATCTGGCGCAACTCGTACGTGGGGGAGCGCGCCGAGGTCCGGGGCGCCATCGTCGGCCGGCAGTGCAGCCTCAAGAGCAAGTCGATGGTCTTCGAGGGCGCGGTGGTCGGGGACCAGACCGGCATCGGCGAGGGGGCGATCGTCCAGCCCGGCGTGAAGATCTGGCCGAACAAGGAGGTCGAGCCGGGGGCGACCGTCGCCTCGAGCCTGATCTGGGGATCCCGGAGCCGGCGGGCCCTGTTTGGCCGGTGGGGGGTGACCGGCCTGGTCAACGTCGATCTGACTCCGGAGTTCGCGGCCAAGCTGGGCACGGCCTACGGGTCCATCCTTTCCCGGGGCGTCACGGTGACCGTCAACCGGGACCCGCACCGGGCCCCCCAGATGATCAAGCGCGCGGTGATCAGTGGGCTGCCCTCGGCCGGTGTCAATGTGCTGGACATCAAGACGATGCCGATTCCGGTCGCCCGGTACATCACCCGGACGGTGAACGCCGCGGGCGGCGTCCACGTGAAGCTCTCGCCCTACGACAATCGAGTGGTGGACCTCAAGTTCTTCGATCAGCGGGGGCTGGACATCGACCGCAAGACGGAGCGGAAGATCGAGAACTTCTACTTCCGGGAGGACGTGCGGCGGGCGATCTCCGACGAGATCGGGACCATCAATGAAGCGCCGCACCTGGCCAACGCCTACATCGCCAACTTCACGAAGGACCTCGACGCCCAGATCGCCCGGCGCGCCGGCGACCGGTCGGTGGTGATCGACTACGGGCACTCGCCCGCGTCGCTGGTGTTGCCGCTCATCCTCAGCAACTTCGGCTGGGAGGTCGTGGCGCTGAACTCGAGCCTCGACGAGCACAAGCTGTCGCTGGCCGTCGAGGAGCTGGACAGCGTGCTGCGGCGGCTCGGGGTCATCACGCGCAGCCTTCAGGCCCGGCTGGGAGTGCGGTTGGACACCGGCGGGGAGCGGATCTCCGTGGTCGACCATCGCGGCGAACGCATCAATGGCTGGACTCTGCTCGGGGTCGTCGCCTCGCTGATGTGGCGTGCAATCTCCGGCGGGACGATCGCCGCGCCGGTCACCGCGCCGAAGTTTCTCGAGGAGCTTGCCGACCGCTACCACGGGAAGGTCACCCGGACGCGCGCCGACCCCCAGGCCTTGATGGCCGCGGCACTGGCCCCGGGGGTTATCCTGGCCGGCGACGGGGAGGGCGGGCTGATCTTTCCTGCCTTCCATCCCTGCTTCGACGGGCTCTACGCCACGGCGAAGATCCACGAGCTGTTGCTGGCCTTCGATACGGACCTGGCAGCCGAGATCGACAGCCTGCCCCACTTCCACACCGCCCGGACCAAGGTGCCGTGCCCGTGGGAGTCGAAGGGGCGCGTAATGCGGATCCTGAGCCAGCAGTACCAGAGCGACTCCGTCCGCCAGATCGACGGCATCAAGATCGACCTGGGGATCGAGGAGTGGGTGCTGGTCCTTCCCGACGTCGATCGGCCGCTCTTCCACGTCATCGCCGAGGCGGGCTCGGGCGAGGGCGCGCGCGTCCTGATGGAGAAATATGCGGCGCTGGTGAGTAGCTTGCAGCGCTAGAGGGGGCTACGGCCCTCATCCCCCGACCCCTTCCCCCAATGCTGGGGGAAGGGGAGCGGCGCGGGGGGCGCGGCTCCCCCTCTCCCCTGGTGGGAGAGGGGGCAGGGGG
>JACPQP010000155.1 GCA_016190465.1 Chloroflexota bacterium | reverse complement strand
GCGCACACGTCCCCTGCACCCGCTCCCTGTCAACGGAAAGGAGGCCAGGGGATGAGGTTCGTTCCCTCCCCCTCCCCGCGTCGGGGAGGGGGGCAAGGAGGGTGAGGTCCGTCGATTACTGACGACGACTCGGTGATGAGCATAACCGGAAGGACGGACGGATGTCAAGGTCGGCGCGACGCGACCAGCCCGGCGGCCAGCAGCCCGGCCCCCAGCGCGACGAGGCCCAGCGCGATCTCGAAGAGGGAAAACGGCGGTGAGCCGTTCGCCGAAGTGTCTTCAGGCCCGCCGCCGGTCGGCGGAGTACCTGTCGGCGCCACGGTCGCGGCGGAGCCCGGCGTTGGCCGTCCGGCCGCCACATTCGGCGAACTCGCCACCGGCGACCCCACCGGACGGCCGATGGCTGCTGGAGGCGGGCCGCCGGAGCTGGGCGCGGCCGGCTTTGCCGGAGCCACGGTCGGCTGACCGGACGGACGCTCGCCCGGCGCCGCTGGGGAGGCCGCGATGGTCGGGAAAGGGCCTGGCGGCGTCGCGGTGGGGGCCGGAGGTTGCGTGGGCGCGGCCGACGAGCCAGACGGCGTGCTCGGCGCCGGAGGGCGAGGGGACGGAGCCCCCGGTCGAGTCGGTAGCGGTGAACGGGCACCAGACACGGTCGGCCGGGGGCTCATCGCCCCGACCACCGTCGGCGTGGCCGTTGGGGCCACCGGTGGGACCGACGTTGGGGTCGCGGACGGGCTGCCGCCGGGTGGAACCGGGGCGGGAGTCTCGCCCGGCTCGCCGTCGGACGGAACCATCGTCCGCGTGGCCGTAGCAGCGCCGGGCGGCAGAGGGGTCGGCGTCCGCGTGGCCGTGGCAGCGCCGCCGGGCGGCGAAGGCGTCGGCGTCGGCACACTGGGCTGCACGGTTGCCGAAGCGGTGGGCGTCGAGGTCCACGTGGACGTGGGGGGCACGGTCGGCGGCGGTGTCGTCGCGCCCGACAGGGTCGTCTCGATCTCACGATCGATCAGGTTGCCGACGTCGCTGCCCAGCGTGCTGAGGACGATCTCGGCCCGCGGCGAAAAGCCCAGCGGCCCGCCGTAGACCTCGATCTCCAGCTTGTCGCCGATGCCATAGTCGAAGTAGCCACTCAGATCGACCGTGCGCGGCGCCAGATCCATCGTCCAGTCGCCGGCCCCCTCGGTGACCGTCGAGAGCCAGGTGGAGGATCCGGACGAGCCCTGCCCGTCGGCATTCTTTACCCGCACCAGGACCAGCGCGCGCCCTCCCAGCTCACCGCCAGCCGCCGGACGGACCTGGCCACTGATCGTGCGAGGCATCGATGGCGAGATGGTCGGGCCAGTCGCCGGCTGGTAGTGCGCCCCGCCGCGATCGTCGACCTGCCCACCCGAGACGACGTCGACGTAGAACCTCGTGCCGGCCAGCGCAGTCTGCACCACGATGTGGTGGACATGGCCCTCGGCCGCTTCTCTGAGCGTGTTGTCGAGCCGAGCGGGATCCGTGCCGTAGCGCAGCTCGCCGATGGCCGGCTGGTCCGTCACCCAGGCCACCGCGAAGCTGAGGTCGGTCACGTTCGTGATCTGGGGGGGCAGCGCGACCGCCAACGGGGCAGCGAACGCGACCCTCACCCCCGGCCGCCGTTCCTGATCGCGGCCCATGCTGCGGGAGGGGGGCGGGTTCCCCCCCTCCCGCGCCGGGAAGGGGACTAGGGAGTTAGGTTGGCCCGGGGGGGACGCCCTCTCCTCGAGAACCGTCCGGATGGACGGCTCTTCCCTCTGCCAGAGGGAGAGGAGATTCGGCGCAATGAGGGGGGCGAGCACAAGGTTCGCCCCTGCTCCCAGAAGGACGGCGACGATACAGATGACGAGTGCCCGACGCACGGCTTACCCCACGATGCCGATCAGAACGCCCCGCCAGTATAGGGTGGCACACCGCTGGTGTCAAACGCTAGCGGCCAGGCACACCTGGCACGGACTCGTCGACCGGCGCAGCCGCACCGTCCGACCTCTCTCCCGCCTTCACGTCGGGCTGTGGTCGCATCCGCTCGGAGAACCGCGCCAGCTTCGCCACGACTCGACCGTGGACGCTTTCCGGCGGATACCGGCCGTCGCCAGCGGCGACCCCGGCCGGCACCCCCGTCAGCAGCTCGATCCCCTCGTCGATCGACGAGACGGCGTAGACGGAGAAGCGACCCTCGGCCACCGCCGCGACGACTTCGTCCTTCAGCATCAGGTGGCGGGTGTTCGACCGGGGGATGATGACGCCCTGCTGGCCGCTCAGCCCCTGCGCCTGGCACACGGCGAAGTACCCTTCGATCTTCTCGTTCACCCCGCCGATCGCCTGCACCTGCCCGCGCTGGTTGACCGATCCGGTCACCGCCAGCCCCTGGCGAACGGGCAGTTCGGCCAGCGCCGACAGGATGGCGTACAGCTCGGTCGAGGAGGCGCTGTCGCCGTCGATCTCCTCGTACACCTGCTCGAACCCCAGGCTGGCGCTGAGATTCAGCGGTCCGTTCTGGCCGTACTGCCCCAGGAGATACCCGGCGAGCGTGAGCACGCCCTTGCTGTGGGCCGGGCCCGACCGGCGGATCTCGCGCTCGATGTTTACCACACCGGCGTGCCCAACCCCGACCCGCGCGGTGATCCGGTTCGGCCGGCCAAACGCGTAGTCGCCCAGGGAGATCACCGAGAGGCCGTTGACCTGACCGACGACCTCGCCGGCGACGTCGACCAGGACGGTCCCGGACACGATCATCTCCTGAAGCCTGTCCTCGATCGACCGCGAGCGGTAGACCTGCTGCTCGATCGTCCGGTCGACGTCAGCGGCGGTGACCGCCTCACGCCCGGCCACGCCTGCCCAGTGGCTCGCCTCCGCGAGGACGTTGGCGATGTCGGCGAAGCAGGTGGAGAGCTTGTCGCGGTCGGCGGCGCAGCGCGCCCCGAAGTCGACGAGCCGGGCCACGGCCGACCGGTCGGATGGACGAAGCCCCGTGTCCCGGCAGCGCGACGCCACGAACTGGGCGTACGCCATCTCGGTCTCCGGCGTGCGGGGCATCGTCGTGTCGAAGTCGGCCCGCACCTTGAAGAACTTGGCGAAGTCGTCGTCGTGGGCGCGCAGCAGCCGATAGAGACCCCCGTCCCCGATCAGGATGATCTTTACGTCGATCGAGATCGGCTCCGGGCGAAGCGTGGCGACCGGCACGGCGCTGAACTGGTCGCCGAGGTTCTCGGGCTGCGCCGCGCGGCTGCGCAGGGCGCGCTTCAGCGCATCCCAGGCAAACGGCGCCGCCAGCAGGTCGCGGGACTGGACGACGAGGAAGCCGCCGTTCGCGCGGTGGATCGCCCCTGCCTTGATCATCCGAAAGTCGGTGACCATGGTGCCAAGGCGAGCGGCGTAGTCGATCCGGCCGAAGAGGTTGTAGTAGGTGGGGCTGTGCTCGACGACGATGGCCGCGCCCTCCACCGAGCCGTTGTCGACGACCACGTTGACCCGGTAGCGCGCGAACGGATCATCGCTCGGCGCGCGGAGCATCGGCGGGTTACCCTCGGTCTCCTGCTGCTGGCCACGGAAGAGGGGAAGGTTGTCCAGGAGATCGCCCTGGACGCGGTTGAGGTACTCGACCACCCGCGGATGGGCGGCGTAGCGCCCGCGAAGCTCGTTGAGCACGGGCTCGACGACGAACAGCGCGACGCGCCGGTCGAGC
This sequence comes from Chloroflexota bacterium, assembly GCA_016190465.1. GTDB lineage: Bacteria > Chloroflexota > UBA6077 > FW602-bin22 > JACPQP01 > JACPQP01. The sequence continues at coordinate 5,725 of JACPQP010000155.1, read as the reverse complement.
GCGCGGGCCTCCTCCACCGCGACCCTCTCCAGCCGACGACTGCGCAGGAGGAACTGCCCGATCGCCGGCTGCAACTGCCGGTGTCGCGCCTGGATCTCGGCGCGGCTGGGCTCGGGGAGCTGCTCGAAGTCCTCGCGGCTCATCGGCTTGTCGCCGACGATGGGGATGCTGACGATCCCCTGCGCCCCCACTTCCACGGCGAAACCGAGCAGGCGCGCCTGGTCCACCAGCTCCCTCAACATCGACTCGCGGGCGGCATCCAGCCGCTGCGCCACCGCGCCGCGCTGCTGGGCGTAGCGCTCGTCGTCGAAGGCGCGCGGGATCTCCTGGGCGCAGATCTCGACCAGCTCCCGCATCGCCTCGGCGAGCTGGCGCCCCTGGCCGGCCGGCAGATTGATCGCGACCGGTCGATACGGGTCGGCGAAGTTGTACACGTAGCACCAGTCGGGCGGAACGGGAGAGCCAGCGGTCAGACGCCGCAGCAGGGCGAGAGTGGTCGTCGTCTTGCCCGTGCCGGGGATGCCCGCCACGTAGAGGTTGTAGCCGACGGAGCGGATCGCCAGCCCGAACTCCAGGCTGGCCACGCCCCGCGTCTGGCCAATGGTGGCTGACGCCGGGGACAGATCGGCGGTGGTGGCAAACTCAAACCGCTCGGGCGGACAGCGGCGGGTCAGCTCCTCCGGAGATAAAGCACGCTCGCGCGCCAGATCCACGGCGACCTCCTGTCGCGGCCCACTGAGCGGCCGCGGTTCGCATCGTCCGGTTGGGCGCAATAGTAGCAGAGGCCAACGGCGGGCGCTACGCCAGGAGACGCCCTGACGCCCTCTCCCGTGGGAGAGGGCTGGGGTGAGGGCGTCCCCCCTCTCCCCGCGGGAGAGGAGCCGGAGGTGAGGGCGGTCCCCAGCCTGAACGCTCTCCGCGTCTACTGGCGATCATCCGTGGTTCCCACGGGGGAGTCGCCGCGGCGGGATGTCAGTCCGCCGGGTGGGCCGAGATGCCCGTTCGCCAACAGCGGGGGCACCCCGACGATTCGGCGCAGGAACTGGCCAGTGTACGACGTGGCGACGGCGGCGACCTCCTCGGGCGTGCCGGCGGCGATGACGTAGCCACCGGCGTCGCCGCCTTCCGGACCCAGATCGATGACCCAGTCCGCGGTCTTGATCACGTCCAGGTTGTGCTCGATGACCAGCACCGAGTTGCCCGCGTCCACGAGCCGGCCGAGCACCTGAAGAAGTCGCTCCACGTCGGCGAAGTGCAGCCCGGTCGTCGGTTCGTCGAGGATGTACAGCGTCCGACCGGTTGCCCGACGCGACAGCTCGGTCGCCAGCTTGACCCGCTGCGCCTCGCCACCCGAGAGGGTCGTGGCCGGCTGGCCCAGGCGGATGTAGCCCAGCCCGACGTCCCCCAGCGTCTTCAGCTTCGCTCGCACCGACGGGATCGGCTCGAAGAAGGCGTGCGCCTCGGTCACCGTCATCTCCAGCACGTCGGCGATGCACTTGCCCTTGTACTGGATCTCCAGCGCCTCGCGGTTGTAGCGCTTCCCCTTGCAGACCTCACAGGGGACGTAGACGTCGGGCAGGAACTGCATGGCGATCTCGATGATGCCCTCGCCCTCGCAGGCCTCGCATCGCCCGCCCTTCACGTTGAACGAGAAGCGGCCCGGCTGATACCCGCGCACGCGCGCCTCGGGCACGCTGGCGAACAGCTCCCGGATCGGCGTGAAGAGGCCGGTGTACGTCGCCGGATTCGACCGCGGGGTGCGGCCGATCGGCGACTGGTCGATCTCGATCACCTTGTCCAGGTGCTCCAGGCCGACCAGCTCATCGTGGTCGCCCGGCCGGTCCTTCGCCCGGTAGAGCACCTGGGCAACCTTGCGGTAGAGGATGTCGGCGATCAGGGTGCTCTTGCCCGAACCCGAGACGCCGGTCACGCACACGAAGCGGCCAAGCGGGATGCGGACGTCGACGTTCTTGAGGTTGTTCTCGCGTGCGCCGCGGATCCCGAGCCAGTGGCCATTGCCCGGCCGTCGCAACGCGGGGATGGGGATGGAGCGGTCGCCGCGCAGGTACTGGGCGGTGACCGAGTCGCGCACCTGAAGCACGTCGCTCAGCGGGCCGGCCGCGACGACGCGACCGCCCCACTCGCCAGCGCCCGGTCCGATGTCGATGACGTAGTCCGCCGAGCGGATCGTCTCCTCGTCGTGCTCGACGACGATGACCGTGTTGCCCATCTCGCGCAACCGGAGCAGCGAGCCGATGAGCTTACGGTTGTCCCGCTGGTGGAGACCGATGCTCGGCTCGTCGAGGATGTAGAGCACGCCCATCAGCGAGCTACCGATCTGCGTCGCCAGCCGGATCCGCTGGGCCTCGCCGCCGGAAAGCGTGCCGGCGCGGCGGTCCAGCGTCAGGTAGTTGAGTCCGACGTCCTGCAAGAAGCGAAGCCGCGCCCGGATCTCCTTCAGGATCTGCCGGGCGATCGTCACCTCACGCTCGGTGAGCCGGCTCTCGAGCCCGGTAAACCAGCGTCCGGCCTCGTCCACCGAGAGCTTCGTCGCCTGGGCGATCGAGAGCCCACCGACCGTCACTGCCAGGCTCTCCGGCTTGAGCCGGGCCCCCTTGCAGGCGGGACAGGGCCGGCTCGTCATGTACTGCTCGATCTCCTGCCGCGCGGCGTCCGACTCGGACTCCCGGTAGCGGCGCTCCAGCATCGGGATGACCCCTTCGTAACGTGTATCGTACTCGCGAGTCCGTCCGCCACGGTCGGTGTAGTTGAGGGAGACGCGGTCGTTTCCACCCCCGTGAAGGATGATCCGAAGCTGCCGCTCGGAGAGCCTCTGGACCGGCTCGGAGTAGGGGATCTTGAAGTGCCGGCAAGCCGCTTCGAGGACCTGGGGGAACCAGGTGCTCGACGACCACGACTTCGCGAACGGGCGGATCGCTCCCTCGGCCAGACTCAGGCTCTTGTCGGGGATGAGCAGGTCGGGATCGAGCTCCAGCGCGCTGCCGATGCCGGAGCAGGCGGGGCAGGCGCCGTGCGGGCTGTTGAACGAGAATGTGCGCGGCTCGATCTCGCCGACGCTGGCGTTACAGTAGACGCAGGCGTAGTGCTCGGAGTACAGCCGCTCCTCACCCCCGACGACCGAGACGAGGCAGACGCCCTGTCCCAGGCGCAGCGCGGTCTCGACCGAGTCGGCGATCCGGCTTCGGTCTTCCGCGCTGCTGCCCTCACCCCCTGCCCCCTCTCCCACCCGGGGGAGAGGGGGAGCTGCCCCCCTTCCCCCAGGATTGGGGGAAGGGGTTGGGGGATGAGGGCCGTCACCCCGCGGGCCCTCACCCCCTGCCCGCCGTTCCTGAGCCGGTCCCAATCCTGGGAGAGGGGGAGCTGGGCTGCGCACCACCAGGCGGTCGACGACGACCTCGATGGTGTGCTTGCGGTTCTTGTCCAGGTCGAACGATTCGCTCAGGTCGTGGACCTCGCCGTCCACGCGCACCCGCACGAACCCGGCCCGGCGGGCGTCCTCGAGCACCTGCTGGTGCTCGCCCTTTCGGTCGCGGATGAGCGGCGCCATCACCATGAGCCGGCTCCCCTCGGGGAGCGATAGGATGCTATCGACGACCTGCTCGACCGTCTGCTGAGCGATGGGCCGACCGCAGGACGGACAGTGGGGATGCCCGACGCGGGCGTAGAGCAGGCGCAGGTAGTCGTAGATCTCGGTGACGGTCCCGACCGTCGAGCGGGGGTTGTGGCTGATGCCCTTCTGGTCGATGGAGATCGCTGGCGAGAGGCCCTCGATGTAGTCGACGTCTGGCTTCTCCATCTGGCCGAGGAACTGCCGGGCGTAGGCCGAGAGCGACTCGACGTAGCGACGCTGCCCCTCGGCGTAGATCGTGTCGAACGCCAGGCTGGACTTTCCCGATCCCGAGAGGCCCGTGATGACGACGAGCCGATCGCGGGGGATCTCGACGTCGACGCCCTTCAGATTGTGCTCGCGCGCCCCGCGCACGATGATCCGGTCTTGGGACACTATGTCAATAACCTCTTGAGATCGACGATCTGATCCCGCAGGAGCGCCGCCCGCTCGAACTCCAGGTTCTTCGCCGCGGCCTTCATCTCGGACTGGAGCTCCTTGATCAGCTTCTCGATCTCCGCCCGCGGCATCTCCGCGTTCACCGAGTACGGCGCCCGCGTCTCGGCGACCGCCCGGACCCGCTCGGCGATGTCGCGGACGGCCTTCTTGATGCCGACCGGGGTGATGCCGTTGGAGGAATTGTACTCCACCTGGAGGCGTCGGCGACGATAGGTCTCCTCGATCGCCCGCTTCATCGAGTCGGTCATCGTGTCGGCATAGAGGATCACGTGCCCGTCGACGTGCCGGGCGGCCCGGCCGATCGTCTGGATGAGCGAGCCTTCGGATCGCAGGAAGCCCTCCTTGTCGGCGTCGAGGATGGCGACCAGCGAGACCTCGGGAAGGTCGAGCCCCTCCCGCAGCAGGTTGATGCCGACGACGACGTCGTAGACGCCGAGCCGGAGGTCGCGCAGGATCTCGACCCGGTCCAGCGTCTCGATCTCCGAGTGCAGGTAGTGGACCTTGATCCCCATCTCCTTGAGGTAGTCGGCCAGGTCCTCGGCCATCTTCTTGGTCAGCGTCGTCACCAGCGCCCGCTCGCCGCGCTCCACCCGTGTCCGGATCTGCACGAGGAGATCGTCTACCTGCCCGCGGATCGGCTTGACCTCGACACTCGGGTCCACCAGGCCGGTCGGTCGGATCACCTGCTCGACGATCTGCTGGCTGTGCTCCATCTCGTAGGGGCCCGGCGTGGCCGAGACGTAGACGGCGTGGGTGACGTGGCGCTCGAACTCGGCGAAGGTGAGTGGCCGGTTGTCCACGGCCGACGGCAGCCGAAAGCCGTAGTCGACGAGCACCTGCTTGCGCGACCGGTCGCCGTGGTACATCCCGCGCACCTGGGGCAACGTCATGTGCGACTCGTCGACGAACAGCAGGAAATCGTCGGGGAAGTAGTCGAGCAGCGTCCACGGTTGCGACCCCGGCTCGCGTTGGGCGAGGTGCCGCGAGTAGTTCTCCACCCCGTTGCAGTAGCCGACCTCGCGCAGCATCTCGACGTCGTAGTCGGTCCGCTGCTTCAGCCGCTGCGCCTCGAGCAGCTTGCCCTGGCCCTCCAGCTCGGCCACGCGCTCGTGAAGCTCCGCCTCGATGGCCGCGAGCGACTCGACGAGCTTCTCCTTCGGCGTCACGAAGTGTTTGGCCGGGTAGATGCTCACTTCCGCGCGGTCCAGCAGAACCTCGCCGGTGAGCGGGTCCACCTCGACGATGCGCTCGATCTCGTCGCCCCAGAAGTCGACCCGGACGACGATCTCGTCGTAGGCCGGGAACACCTCGAGGGTGTCGCCCCGGACACGAAACTTCCCACGCACCGGGTTCATGTCGTTGCGCTCGTAGTGGATGTCGGTGAGGAAGCGAAGGACCTTGTCGCGCTTGCGAGTCTCGCCCCTCTTCAGCCGCACCGTCGTCTGGTCGTAGTCGACCGGCGACCCCAGGCTGTAGATGCACGACACGGAGGCGACGATGACGACGTCGCGCCGGGTGAAGAGCGCCTGCGTCGCCGCGTGGCGCAGCCGGTCGATCTCGTCGTTGATCTGGGCGTCCTTCTCGATGTAGGTGTCCGTCCGCGGGATGTAGGCCTCGGGCTGGTAGTAGTCGTAGTAG
>JACPQP010000199.1 GCA_016190465.1 Chloroflexota bacterium | reverse complement strand
TGGGGGAAGGGGCGGGGGTAGAGGGGGCCGCAGCATTCCGTTGCCCTCACCCCCGGCCGGCGTTCCTGATCGGGGCCCACGTTGCAGGAGACGCAGCGCGGGAGAGGGGCCGGGCACGAACAGTCCAGACGGACTGTTCGTGGGGCGGACTTCGCTCGATATCAGTTGGAGCTCGTAGATCTCGGCGTATTCTCGGCTGGTGTGGAGCAGCTCGGCGTGGGTACCGGCGGCGATCACTGCGCCATCGTCGAGGACGAGGATCAGGTCGGCGTTGCGGACGGTGCTGACCCGCTGCGCGATGACGAAGCTGGTTCGGCCACGCATCAGCGTCTGCAACGCTTGCTGGATGAGATACTCCGTCTCGACGTCGACGCTGGAGGTCGCGTCGTCGAGGATCAGGATGCGCGGTTCCATCAGCAGCGCGCGGGCGATGGCGATGCGCTGGCGCTGGCCGCCCGAGAGGGTCACTCCACGCTCGCCGACCCGGGTCTCGTAGCCACCGGGGAAGCTCGCGATGAAGTCGTGCGCGCGAGCTGCCCGGGCGACACGGACGATCTCGCTTTCGGGCGCGTCCGGCACCCCATAGGCGATGTTTTCGCGGATCGTCCCCGAGAAGAGCGTGGTCTCCTGCAACACGATGCCGATCTGCCGGCGAAGCGATCTGAGCGTCACGTCGCGGATGTCGTGGCCGTCGATGGCGATCCGTCCGGCGGTCACGTCGTAGAACCGGGGGATGAGGTTGATGATCGTGCTCTTACCGGAGCCGGTCGCGCCGAGGAGGGCGATGACCTGGCCCGGGCGGGCGACGAAGGTGACGTCGCGGAGGACGAGCTGCGAGTGGTGGTAGCTGAAGGAGACGCCCTCGAAGCGCACCTCGCCCCGTATCGACGGAAGCGGGTAGGCGTCGGCCTTCTCGACGACGTCCGACCGGGTATCCAGCACCTCAAAGATGCGTTCGGCCGAGACTGCCGCCCGGGCCAGCATCCCGATGAGGAAGCCGAGTCGGCGGAGCGGCATGACCAGCAGCGCCAGATAGGTGTTGAAGGCGACGAGCTCGCCCAGCGTGAGCTCGCCGCCGATGACGAGCGTGCCACCGTACCAGAGGACGACGACGGTGCTCAGGTTGCCGAGGGTATCCATCAGCGGGACACTCCAGGCGCGCGACCGAAAGACCGCGACGTTCGCCCCGAAGAGCGCATCGTTGGCCTCGTCGAACTTGGCGATCTCGTGCGGCTCGCGGGCGAATGCCTTGACCACCCGCATCCCCGCCAGGTTCTCCTCGACGACCGTCGTCACCCAGGCGAACCGCTGCTGGACCTGTGATTGCAGCGGCCGAATCGTCTGGCTGAAGCGGAGGGCCGTGTGGGTCAGGAAGGGCGACATCGCCAGCGAGGCGAGCGCAAGCCTGGCGTTCATCGCGAAGAGCAGCGCGGCCGTGCCGACGAACAGCACCAGGATCATCACCAACTGGAGGACGCCTCGCCCGGTGAAGAAGCGGAGCATCTCGACGTCGTTCATCGCCCGCGTCATCAACTGGCCGGTCTGGGCGCGGTCGTGGTAGCTGAACGAGAGGTGTTGCCAGTGGCGGTAGAGTTGGTTGCGGACGTCGAAGGCCACGCCCTGCGAGGCGACCTCGCTGAAGTAGTTCTGGCCGAAGAAGAAGACCCCGCGGGCGAGCGTGAGCACCAGGAGCAGCAACGCGATGCGGAACAGGATCCCTGGGTTCCCCTGAGCGATGCCGAAATCGACCGCCCAGCCCAGCAGCTTCGGGACGAGGAGGTTGAGGGCCGTCATCAGGAGCAGGCTGAGATAGGCCAGCACAGTGACAGTCCGGTAGCGGCGGAGGTAGCCGAGGGTGCGCGCCAGGTGATTCACGGTGCGCGGTTTCCCTCCTTACTTGCGAGCGACTTGGAGCCGCCGATCAGATAAGGAACCAAGGAACCGCAGATGAACACAGATAGAGAGCCTTTATCTGCGTTCATCTGCGTTCATCTGCGGTTCCTCTATTCCGTCCAGCTCCGCCATCCGGCCGCGAAGCCGAGCGAGCCGCGCGTCCAGCTTACTGCGCAGGGCGAGCATCTGATCGAGACGGCGGTTGACCTTGTCGAGCTGGAACTCGACCGTCTGGATCGCCCGCTCCAGCGTCTCCCGGCGCGCGGTCGGGTCCGACTCGCGCTTGAACTCGTCGCGCAGTTGCTCGCGCAATTCCTCGGCCTGGACGAGCTCCTTGATCTCCAGCAGCGAGAAGCCCAGCAGGCGCTTCAGCTCGACGATCCGGGTGATGCGCTGGATGTCGTCCTCGCTGTAGAGCCGAAAGCCTCCCTCCATCCGCTGGGGTGGATCGAGCAGGCCGATCTCTTCGTAGTACCGCAGCGTGCGCTGCGTCAGCCCCGTGCGCTGGGCAACTTCGGAGATGTAGAGGAGGCGCGGCTCCGGCGGCGTCGGCGAGGTGGCCTGGTGCGGCATGCCAACTCTTACCTTTACGTTCACGTGAGGTTCGAGGGCGAGTATAGCATGGGAACCGCCGGGGTGGCAAGCGCCACAACCTGGTCGACGACCCCGCAGGAGCGACCCGGACGAACGGTAACCGCTGATGAACGCAGATAAGCAGTCAACTATCTGCGTTCATCCGCGGTTTCACCTCCGCAACCCCGGGCCACTGCTACTTGTGCTGGCATCGGGCAGCACGTGATACAATCAAGCCACGATGGCAGTTGATCGGACCAACGTCGTCTTCATCCTGAGCGACGACCAGGGCATCTGGGCCGCGGGGTGCTACGGCAACCCGGAGATCCGCACGCCGAACATCGATCGTCTGGCGGCCGGGGGCGTACGCTTCTCGAACTTCTTCGTGGCCACACCCGTCTGCTCGCCCAGCCGGGCCACGCTGCTCACCGGGCGCATCCCCTCACAGCACGGCATACACGATTGGATCCGGGGGGGCAACTTGGGGCCCGACGCGGCCCCGTACCTGGAAGGCGAGGTGTGCTACACGGACCTGCTGGCTGCCCACGGCTGGACCTGCGGGATCAGCGGCAAGTGGCACCTGGGCGCGAGCCAGCTTCCCCAGCACGGCTTCAGCCACTGGTACGTCCACCAGGCCGGTGGTGGCCCCTACTACAACGCACCGATGGTGCGCGATGGGCAACTGATCGACGAGCCGGGCTACGTGACCGACCGGATCACCGACGACGCCCTGGGGTTCCTGGATGCGCACGGCCGGAGCAGCGCACCCTTCTACCTCAGCGTGCACTACACCGCGCCCCACAGCCCCTGGGAGCACCACCCGCAAAGCATCGTCGACTCGTACGACGATTGCCCGTTCCTGTCGTGCCCACAGGAGCCACGGCACCCCTGGGCCACGTCGCTGACGGATCGCTGCCTGGGCAACCGCGCGATGCTCAAGGGGTACTTTGCCGCCGTGACGGCGATGGACGACAACGCCGGCCGCATCCTCGGCCGGCTGGATGACCTGGGCATCCGGCAGAACACCCTCGTGGTCTTTGTCAGCGACAATGGCTTCAACTGCGGGCATCACGGCTTCTGGGGCAAGGGCAACGGCACCGAGCCGCGCAACATGTACGAGAACTCGATCCGCGTGCCCTTCATCGTCTCCCACCCGGGCACCATCCCGGCTGGCCAGGTGCAGGGGGCGATGGTTTCGGCCTACGACCTCATGCCCACTCTGCTGGAGTACCTGGGGCTGCCCATCCCCGAGGGACGCCATCTGGTCGGCCAGAGCTTCCTGCCCAACCTTCTTGGGCACGATCGCCCGGGCCGCGACCACGTCGTCATCTTCGACGAGTACGGCAACACGCGAATGGTGCGGACGAAGGAGTGGAAGTACGTCCACCGCTACCCGGATGGTCCCCAGGAGCTCTGGGACCTGGTCCACGACCGTGGCGAGCGCCACAACCTGGTCGACGACCCCGCGCAGGCCGCGCGCGTCCGCGACCTGCGCGGGCTGCTGGACGACTGGTTCACCCGCCACGTCGAGCCCGGTGTAGACGGTGTCACGCAGCCGGTCACCGGGCTGGGCCAGCTCAGGCCCGTCCTCCCGGGCTGGCCTGGCCGGGGCCCGGCCTACCATCCACGGGCATGATGATTACCGACCACGCCCATCACCTGGGGGCCTGGTGAGATGAGCATCTTCGCCTGGGCTCGTCGATCACCACACCTGGCTGGCTTGAAGATTACGGGATCGCTCGCCCGTTCCTCGGGTCAGCTCCGCCCTTGAAATCTCCCTGGTCAGCGACAACCCGGGCCTTGCCGTCCTGGTCGTAGTGGACGAATACCACGCCGTGGGGGTCGCCAAACTGCGGGAGGGGAACCTCGGCGATGGTCTGGCGGGTGGCCACGCTGATGACGTAGACGGTGCCACTGTCGTTGGCGGTCGCCCAGACCTCTTTGCCATCCGGGGAGAGGGTCAGGTGATCCACGCCGCGCCCGCCATAGACGATGGTGTCAAGCCAGTTGCCTTTTTCGGCATCCACCACGGTGATCGTTCTGCCCTTGTGAGCCTTCCAGCTCTCCCCCTTGTCCGTGACCCAGACCTCCTTCCCATCGGCCGTCAGCTCGATGGCGTAGGGCCCGACGCCGAC
>JACPQP010000163.1 GCA_016190465.1 Chloroflexota bacterium | reverse complement strand
CCCTACCGTAGGGGCGGCCCCCCGTGGCTGCCCCCCTTCAGCCGCCGAGCACCCCACCCCCGCCGATACCTTCCCCTGTGAACCCCACCCGGGGAGAAGGGGAGCGGCGTGGCTGCACCCCCTCTCCCAGTATTGGGACCGGATCAGGAACGGCGGGCGGGGGGGTGAGGGCCTCGGGGGGTGAGGGATTCCTGATCGGGCAAAAGGAGATTGCGGAGGTGTGCCTCGCCTTACCAGGTCGGGTGACGGAGGTCGACGAGGGGGAGGCCGACGTGGAGCTGATTGGCGGCCGGCGGGTTCGGGCCAGTCGGCTCCTGTGCCCTGATCTCGCCGTGGGCCACTACGTGCTGCTGGACCGGGGGATGGTCCTCGACATGATCGATCGGACTGCCGCCGAAGAGCTGGCGGCCCTCCACGCGGCGCTGGCGCGGGCGCTCGAGACCGTCGAGTCGGCCGAGTCGCTCGAGCCGGTGGAGGAAGGCCGTGCCAGCGGGGGATGAGGCCCGGCCCGGGCTGCTCCGCTTCATCCGGTACGCCTTCCCGCCCAACCGGCTCGGCTACTGCGGCGGCGACGACAACGACACGCTCTGGGGATACGCGCTGGAAGGGCTGACGGACGCGGGTCTGCCGCCGCTCCTGACGAAGTTCGTCGGCGCCGTGCCCTACCTCCAGTTGATCGCCCGCGCCAACGGCATCGCCGACCCGTTCGACGTCCGAGTGGTCGAGGCCTACTGGATCGGCAACGAGCTGCTCGAGCGCGTCGAGGTGCGCCAACTGTACCACGCGCTGCTCGCCCGGGTCGGAGACCAACTGACGGGGCGAGCGCGCGAGTGGGTCCTGCGCAAGGCGCCGGCTGGCGCCCGGCCTCACCACAGCTTCCACGTCTTCGACGTCTGGCGCCACCTCGGCCAGCCGGCGGCCACGCTGTCGTCGCTGGATTCCTGCCGGATTGGCTGGGGTCGGGTGGTCGCGGTGGTCGGGAATCAGCTCGTGGTCGAGCGGCAGCCCGTGGTCTATCGCGACGGGCAGCTCGCACTCCAGACGGCCGAGAGGACGGTGGTCGATCGGCAGGTAGATGGCCGCGGTCTTGTCGATGGCGCCCAACCGGGCGACTGGGTGGCCCTCCATTGGGGATGGGCCTGCGAGATCCTCACCGACCGCCAGCGCCAGCGCCTCGAGCGGTACACGCTGCACCATCTGGCCCTGGCGAACGAGACGGTGTAGATCGCGGCTGGTGAAGCGGCTTCTGAAGCAGGTGATTGGCGGTGAGCCACAGGGCAAACGAGTGCGCGCCGCGTCCGGTCAAGATTCCGCGCCGAGGAATCCTCTGCCAACTGGGGAAGGCGGCCCTGCTCGGGCAGATCGCGCCGATCGTGGCGGCGTGCCGCGACGCGGGCTCCATCCTCACGGGCGGGGGCGGCTCGCGCCTGCGCTTCGCCTGGTGGACCGACGTGGGGTTCCCCACTCCCTTCCGGATCAGCACCACCGGGCCGGGCGGGGCCGCGTTGCTCACCCTTCTCTACGACACGCTCACCTGGAAGGACGACCGGGGGACCATCCCCTGGCTGGCCGAGCGCTGGGAGACCTCGACGGACGGTCGGCATTGCCGCTTCACGCTACGGGACGACGTTCGCTGGCACGATGGCCAGCCCGTGACCGTCCGGGACGTCGCGTTCTCCTTCACCTACTACCGGGAGCATCCCTTCCGCTGGCTGTCGACAGAGGTGGTCGTAGGGGCCGAGGCGGTTGGTCCGTCCACGGTGGACGTGCTGCTCGATCGCCCGTACGCGCCCTTCCTGGAGGAGATCGCCGGCAGTGTCCCGATCATCCCCGCCCACGTCTGGGCCACTGTCCGCGATCCCGAGCGCTTCGAGGGTGAGGCGGCCACGGTCGGCAGCGGCCCGTTTCGTCTCGCCGAGTATCGCCAGGCCGAGGGCGCCTATCGCCTCACCGCCTTCCCCCGGTACTTCCGGGGGCGCCCCACGATCGACGAGTTCTGGCAGTTCGTCGTGCCGGCCGAGATGCGGATCCCGGTGGTGCAGCGGGGACAGGCCGATCTGTCGCTCGGCGCCGACGCCAGCGTCCTGACGCTCCTGGGGGGAGATCGCCCGCGGGTCTTCGAGACCGCGCCGCAGTCGGTGGTGCGACTCGCGGTGAATACCCTGCGCCCGCCGCTCGACGATCGCTCCATCCGGCTGGCGGTGGCGCTGGCGCTGGATCGGGCAGCCATCGCCCGGACCATCACGAAGGGCCCGCCGGTGATCGAGGGGACCGGGGTCATCCCGCCGGAGACGCCCTGGTTCAACCCGGCGGTGGCGGGGCTGCTGCCCCATGCCCCCGACCGGGCGCGAGACCTTCTGGCCGGCCGGTCCGTGGCGCTGGAGCTGCTGGCCGACCCATCCGCCCGCGAGCCCGAGCTGATCCAGCCGATGCTGGAAGCCGTGGGCATCGCGCTCCGCATCCGGCGGGCCGACCCGAAGACGCGGCTCCAGCTCCTGGGCGAGGGGAGCTTCCAGCTCGCCCTGACCTCGCACATCGGCGTCGGCGGCGATCCCGACTTCCTCCGTCGCTGGTACACCGGCGAAGAGGCCAACGACTTCGCGCAGGGGTTCGCCTTTCGCCACGACGAGTTTGCTCGGGCGTCCGAGGCGCAGGTCCGCGCGCTCCGGCCCGAGGACCGGCGGGCGCCGGTCTACCGGCTCCAGGAGATCGTGGCCACCGAACTGCCGACGATCACGCTCTACCACCGCCGCTTCTACTGGGTGTACGACCCCGCGCGGTTCCGTCCCTTCGCGACGGCCGGCGGCCTGCTCAACGGGGTGCCGTTCCCGACGAACAAGCTCGCGTTTCTCACCTGACGAATGTCTGCCCCTGCTCTCCTCCACCTGGCGCTCCGCTACCTGACCCTGGCGCTGCTGCTGCTTGTCGCCAACTTCGCTCTTCCCCGGGCGCTCCCAGGTGATCCGCTGGACGTTTCGGCGGCCGGCGAGCTGAGCGCGGCGGCCTCACCCCTCTCGGCGAGCGCTCGGGCCGCCCTTCGCGCGCAGTACCGGCTGGATCAGCCGCTCGCCGAGCAGTTCGTCGGCTACGTATCCGACCTGCGGCGGGGCGACCTCGGCTGGTCGCTGGCCTTCGCCGCGCCGGTACACACGCTGATCGCGCAGCGGCTTCCCTGGACGCTGGGACTGGTGGGGAGTGCCGTGCTCCTGGCGGCGCTCGCCGGGGCGCTGCTCGGCGCGGCGGCTGCCTGGCGGCCGGGCCGAAGCGAGGGGCTAGCCCTGGCGGGCGCCGGGCTGGTCGCCGGGCTGCCGGAACTGCTGATCGCGCTCGGCCTGCTGCTCGTCTTCGCCGTCTGGCTGGGCTGGTTCCCGCTACTGGGCGGACGCTCGCCGTTCGCCCAAGCCGAACTGGGCGGCCTGGGTGCGCTGCTGGACGTCCTCCACCACCTCGCGCTTCCCGCCGCCAGCCTGGTGATCGCCCAGAGCGCGGCGTTCTTCCTGGTGGCACATAACGCCCTCGCCGGGGTGCGCGGCGCGCCGTACCTGCGAACGGCTCGCGGCAAGGGGTTGCCGGAGCGGCGCGTCCTGATCCGGCACGCCGTCCCGAACGCGCTCCTGCCCGTGCTGACGCTGATCGCCATCCGGGCCGGCCACGCCTTCGGCGGCGCCATCGTGGTCGAGCGCATCTTTGCCGTGCCCGGCCTCGGACTACTGAGCTACGAGGCGCTACGCGCCCGGGATTACCCCGTGATGCAGGCTGTCTTCCTGATGGCCGGTCTAGGGATACTTGGGGCGACCGCGCTGCTGGAGATACTGTACCGATGGCTCGACCCGCGGACGCGAGAGTGAGGCCTGGCTCCTGGGGCTTCCGCGCCGGCCTCCTGATCCTCGGGGGCGTGGCGCTGATGGCCGCGCTGGGCCGCTGGCTCGCGCCCTATCGTCCAGCCGCGATCAGCGGGCCGCCGCTGAGTCCGCCCGGTCCGGGACACTTCCTGGGGACCAACGACGTGGGCCAGGACCTGCTCAGCGAGCTGCTCTGGGGCACGGGAGCCACGGCGGGGACAGCGCTGGGCGTGGTGGCCCTGGGCATCCCGCTCGCCTGGCTGGTAGGACTTGCCAGTGGGTGGTGGCGGCGAGCTGCGCCACCGCTGCTGCTGCTCACCGACTTCGTGCTGGCCCTGCCGTTCCTCCCGCTGGCCCTGCTTGTCCTCACCTGGGTCCAGCCCGGCCGCCTCACGGTGATCCTCACGCTCGCCGCGCTGCTCTGGCCCACCACTGCCCGCATCGTCCGGGCTCAGGCGCTGACCGTCCGAACGGCCGCTTATGCCGAGGCCGCGCGGGCGTTGGGCGGTGGTGAGCTCTGGGTTCTGCGTCGCCACGTCGGGCCGGCTACCCTCGCGCTCCTGCCGAGCGCGGTGGTGCTGATGGCCCGGAGCGCGGTCTTCGCCGAGACCACGCTGACCTTCCTGGGGCTCGCCGATCCCGCCGAACGGAGCTGGGGGGCGACGTTGGGGTGGGCCTTCAACTACCCGCTGGTCTTCAGCGGCGGCGCCTGGCTGTGGTGGGTGCTGCCTCCGACCGTACTGATCGCGCTGCTACTGGTGGCGCTGACCTGGGTGCTGTCGTCGACCAACAGTCAGCCTCGGTGAGTTTGCGGGCAGAGCCCCGCAGCCCTGTTGTTCGGCAATGCCCCAATCCGGCGGCCGGCCCAGGAGAACCTAACCCCCTGGCCCCCTTCCCGGCGCGGGAAGGGGGGACGGGACGGCGCTCGCAGCTATGTAGGCATGGGAGGCGGGATGTCCTTCCCGCGATGGGAGCCGGTTCTCACGCGGGCGGTGGTGGCCGGTCCCCCCTTCCCGCGCCGGGAAGGGGGCCAGGGGGGTTAGGTCCTCTCCGGCCGGCCGCTTGCTCGGAATGATCGGCCCAGAAATGCGGCTGGAGGATCAGCGGTCATCGCCCTCCAGCTCGACGCGCTCAAGGAGCAGGTCGACCAGCTCGTGGGTGCGGACCACCACGAGTTCCGCGCCCTCGGCCAGCGTATCCCGCGCGGCAAGGGCGAAGTGCTCGCGCAGGTGGTCGGCGTCGCCAGGCCCGAGCGCGCCCGCGCGGATGACGACCCGGGAGACCCCCGTCCCCGGTCGCTCCTCGGCCAGGGCGACGACTCGCCGAACCAGCACCCGCATTAGCCGTTGCTCGTGCATGCGCGACACCCAGCGCGACGCAGCCGCTCGACGACCCGCCGGGCAGCTCTGTCCACCGCGGGCGTCAGCCCTTCCCCGTAGGCGAAGCTTCGCCCGACGATGCCATAGACGACCAACCGTGGCGGGAGCATCCCCAACGCTCGGGCCAGCTCGACGGCGCTGGCCAGGTCGAGGCCATGGGTGGAGAACGTCCGGAGCCCCGCCGGCAGCGGGTGCCGGCGGGCGTCCAGCCGCAGGATGGTGCCCGGTGGAGCATCGGCCACCACGGCGTCGATCAGGAAGGCCGCATGCACCCCTTCCCAGACCGCCATCAGCGCGGCGGGGTCGACAGACCCCAGCGCAACCGCCTCCACGCCGTCCCAACCGGCCGCCGCGACGGCCCGCGCGACGCGAACCCCCACGCCGTCATCGCCCCGCTGCTCGTTGCCCAGCCCGATCACCCGGTGCCAGACACGCGCTCGATCGTGAGCCGCAGGAAGTGAGTGGCGCAGGAGATGCAGGGGTCGTAGTTGCGGATGGCCTGCTCGCAGAGCCAGGTAGCCTTCTCCACCGGCAGGCCCAACACCTGAGGAGCGAAGTGCCACAGGTCCTCCTCGATGCGCTTCTGGTTCTGGGCGGTCGGCGGAACGATATTGGCGTCCGCGATGAGCCCCTGGGCATCCACCCGGTAGCGGTGGTAAAGGATGCCGCGGGGCGCCTCGCTGGCGCCATAGCCGACGCCGGCCTTGACCGCGTATTCCACCGCCGCTCTCTCGGGCGGCTCGTACCGCTCGACGAGCATGCTGGCTTCCTCGAGGGCGTGCACGACCTCCAGGCTGCGGACGATGATGCTCTTGAAGGGGTTGCGGATGGGCGGCACGGCCCCGACCGCTGTGGCCACCTCCCGGGCAGTCGGCGACAACTGCGCGAAGTTCAGGTTGAACCGGGCCAGCGGTCCGACCAGGTAGCTTCCCCGCCCCCTGATTACCGAGTGCAGTGCGTTGGAGTGGGGCACCTGCTGCTCTTCGAAAACCTCGTCGTACCGGCTGACGGAGATGTCGATGCCCCGGCTGGACACGACGCGCCCTTCCAGGATGGCGTACTCGTCCGGATGGCGCAGGGCGACGAACTCGTAGTCCCCCTCGAAATCGGGGAAGTCCAACCCGGCGACCCAGCGCGCGCGCTCGGCCATCGCGTCGCGCGCCCACAACAGCCGGTCGCGCATAGCGCGCAGGTCCCTGGGGTGGGGAACGGAGTAGAAACCGCCGACGCGGACGTTGACGGGATGGATCTCGCGCCCGCCGAGCAGCGTCACCAGCGCGTTGCCCAGCTTCTTGACCCGCAAGGCCTCCTGCACCACGTCGGGATGGTCGTTGGCCAGGTGGATGGCGCTCGCATAGCCCAGGAAGTCGGGGGCGTGGAGCAGGAAGATGTGCAGGGTGTGGCTCTCGATCCACTCGCCGTAGTAGAGCAGCAGCCGCAGGTCGCGAATGGCGGGCGGCGGCGACAGCCCGAGCAGGTTCTCCAGCGCGTTGCACGCGCTCATCAGATAGGCGACCGGGCAGATGCCGCAGATGCGGGCGGTGATGTCCGGCGCCTCGGCGGCGTTCCGTCCCCGCAGCAGGGCCTCGAAGAAGCGAGGGGGCTCGTAGATGTCAAGTCTCACCTCCTCAGGACGCCCGTCCCTGGCCTTGATGTGGAGCGCTCCCTCGCCCTCCACTCGCGCCAGCGCGTCAACCTTGATCGTGACTATGCGTCGCTTCTGCTGAGGCATATCGCTCACTCGCCTCCTTGAAAGCCGGTGCGTAGGCGTTGAAGGTACGGAACAGGCGCATCAGGCTGTCAGATGGGACACCCATGAGGGTGAACCAGGCGCCCAGGCTCTCCGTGTTGGGGGTCTCCATCGGGCCGAAGCAGCCGTAGCAGGCACGCCGATGGCTGGGGCAGAGTACCCCGCAGCCGGTCTGGGTGACCGGTCCGAGGCACGGCAGGCCGAGCGCCACGATCACGCAGGCGATCCCCTGACGCTTGCAGTCGACGCAGACGCTGTGGGTCGGGACGTTCGGGCGCCGGCCGTTCAAGAAGGCGCTGATGACCTCCAGCAACTGCGCCTTGCTGGGAGAACACCCCTTCAGTTCGAGGTCCACGGGCACGTAGGCCGACATCGGCAGGGATTTGTCCAGCGTGCGCACGTATTCGGGCGTGGGGTAGACGGCCTGCATGTACTCCTTGACGTCGGCGAAGTTGCGGAGGGACTGGATGCCACCGCCCGAGGCGCAGGCGCCCATCGCCACCAGAAACTTGCTCTGCTGTCGGACCTTCCGGATCGCCTCGACCTGCTCCGGCGACGAGATGCTGCCCTCGACCACCGACAGGTCGTAGGGTCCTTTGACGATCGCCCGGGACGCTTCCAGAAAGTAGGCGATCTCGACTTCGCCCGCGATGGCCAGCAGCTCGTCCTCGCAGTCCAGCAGCGTCAACTGGCATCCATCACACGAGGCGAACTTCCACACCGCTAGCTTTGGTTTGCGCCCAGTTCTCACGGGCACGGCACCTTACCTCCGCCCTGTCTCCTCAGATCTCGCGCACCTCGAAGAGGAACTCGATCTGGCTGTAGGGGAAAACCGGCCCGTCCTTGCAGATGAACAGGGGGCCGTACTGACAATGGCCGCACATGGCGATCGCGCACTTCATGTTGCGCTCCAGAGAGAGGTAGATGCGCTCGGGAGGAATGCCCCGCTGGCGCAGTTCGCGTTCGGTGAAGCGCATCATGATCTCCGGTCCGCACAGGAAGGCGACGGTGTTGGCCGGCTCGAGGACGCGCTCGACCTGGCCGATCAGCCGGGGGACCACGCCGATGTTGCCGCGCCAGGTCGGGTCAGCCCGGTCGACGGTCACCAGCACGTCCCAATCCAACCGGCCTCGCCAACGCTCCAGCTCGCGCCGGAAGAGCAGATCGGCCGGCGTCCGGGTGCCGTAGAGCACCGCGACGTGCCGGTAGTCGGCCCGGTGGGCAAGGACGTGGCGGATGGCCGGGCGCAGTGGCGCCAGGCCAAGGCCACCGGCGACGATGACCAGATCCCGGCCTTTCGCCTCGTCCAGTGGCCAGCCGCGCCCGAACGGTCCACGCAGGCCTACCCAATCGCCCGGTCGCAAGACTGTCAGCCCGCGGGTTACGGTGCCTACCGATCGGATGGTGTGCTCCACCGCGTCGGATCGGTCGGACGCGCCGCTGACGGAGATGGGCACCTCGCCGACGCCGAAAAGGTAGAGCATGTTGAACTGCCCGGGCTGAAAAACGAAGCCGTCGCCGTCGGGGGGACGCAGCGCGATCGTCGCCGTATCCCCGGTCTCCCGCTGAACCCGCGTGACGGCGAACGCCGTCGGCAGAAAGGGGTCCGCGGGCACGGCCGCGGCAACGCTCTCCCTCATCGCCCCACCTCCGCGGGCGGCGCGTAGATGTCCAGCAACTGCAGCCGAGTGGCGCTGAGCCGGGCGGCGACGACCAGGAGCAGCTTCTGGAAGAGGCGGGTGGCCAGGTGCTCGTCCCGGTCGAGCAGTTCCCGCAGTCGGGCCGCGTCGAGCACGACAGCGGTAGTTCGGGCCAGCGCCCGCACGTCGAACTCCCAGCGGTAAGGAGGAACAATCCACGACCAGCCGACCACGTCGCCGGCCTCGACCGTTTGCAGTCGCCGCACGCCTCGGTCGGGGAGAAACATCTCGATGGCGACCAGTCCGTCCACGATCACGAAGAACGTGTCCGCCGCTCGCCCCTCCCGGATGAGCAGATCATCCGGTTCGTAGGTTCGCACCGTCGCCAGGCCGGCCAGGGCCTTGCGCTCCTCCTGGTCCAGATCGTGGGTGAACGGGTGCTGCGCCAGAATCTCCGACACAGTCGTCTCCGGCATCGCCTTCGCCTCCCTTGGGCCAAGTAGCTATCAGGAAAGACCATCGCGAACTCTCGGCGACCCTTACCCGGGCCGCTCCACTGCCCCTACCCGGGCGCCATCGGTCTCCCGGATGGCGCGCACCTCCTCGGTGATGTCGATGGCGACCGGGCACCACGTGATGCAGCGGCCACAGCCCACGCAGCCCGACGTGCCGAACTGGTCGATCCAGCTCCCCACCTTGTGGGTAAGCCACTGCCGATACCGCGACCGGGCGCTCAACCGCAAGGGCTTGCCCGCGGTGTAGGTGAATTGCGTGGTGAAGCAGACGTCCCAGCGGCGCACCCGCTCCGTCACCTCGCCTGTCAGGTCATTTACGTCCTCGACGATGAAGCAGAAGCACGTCGGACAGACCATCGTGCAGTTGCCGCAGGTCAGACATCGCCCCGCCACGTTGTCCCAGCGCGGGTGCTCCGGATTGCGGTAGAGGAGGTGGTTGATATCGGTCGTGTCCATCACGCGGCCCATCCGTTCGGCGGCCCGCGCGACGATCCGCTCCGCGGCGTCCCGCTCCTCTGCCCGCGCCTCGCGATGGGGGACGCCCCGAAAGATCTCGGCTCCCCGCTCGGTTCCCACCTCGACGACAAAGTAGTGTCGGCCGGCCTCCAGGACCTCCGTCAGCGCCAGGTCGAACCCGAAGGTCGCCTTCGGCCCGGTGCCCATCGATACACAGAAGCACGTGCCGCCGGCGTGCTCGCAGTTGACCGCCACGACCAGCGCGTTCTCCCGTCGCACCTTGTACGCGGGGTCGACGTACGGCCCCGCCACGAAAACCCTGTCCTGGATAGCGATGGCGTGCAGGTCGCACGAGCGGGCGCCGACCAGTGCGTACCGGGGTGGACTCTCGTCCTCGGGGATGAACTGGAAGCCGAGGCCATCGCGCCGGGCTCGCCAGAGCCGAAGCACCGCCGGGTGCAGGAACTTCTTCCAGGAGTGTGGGCCGACGCCGTAGCCGAAGAGGGCCTGGTCGGTTCGCCGTCGGAGGCGATAGGTCCCACCCTCCTGGTCGTCGGTCCAGCCGACGGGGAGGTCGTCGATCGAGGTTAGCTCGTCGTACAGGATAGCGCCGTCCCGGAAGGTCGGTCCGACGATCTGGTAGCCCCGGGCGCCCAGGATCTCCAGGAGGCGCTGGAGGCCCTCACGCTCCATTACGGCTCGGTCGCCGACCGGTTGCGCCACAGGTAGTCCCGCCATCGTGTTCTCCACGGCTCGCCGACGAACGTAGAGGCAGATCGCCCGCCAGATAGTTGGGCGAGCTCTCGATTCATGCATAGCGCAGCAGGCCAGGCAGAGCCATGCCCGTTCGGGTAGGCTGTGGGGTAGTGTTCGGACGCGCCGAAATGAGCCCACAGCCTACCCGTCGCCGTCCCGGCCCTATCCGAATGGGTAGGTATCCTGGTGGCGGGCGGAGCCGCACCCACGAGAAACTGGCGCCGGCTGCCTCTTGAATGATACAATCAGTTTTGAGATAATACCGCCGCTCGCCGAAGAATGGCGTGAAGAAAGCGCCGCCACTGGTGGCGCTTTCCTCTGTGTTCGCGCGCGGGCGGTTATTTTCTATCAAACAGTATCGGAGGAGTTTCGCGGGTGGCCAACGATCGCACCGGGAAGAACAAGAACCAGACGGCAGCAGAGCGCGCCCTGTTGACCGATGCCCTGTCGGGTAAGGTCTGCGCGAAGTGCGGCAAGGAAGTGAAGATCAAGGATCTCGTCCATGTGAAGAGCGTCCCGCTCAGCCGGAGCAACGGCAACGGGAACGGCAACGGCCACCACAACGGGAACCGGGGCCTCCAGTCGTACCATCGCGCCTGCTATACGTTCTGATTCGGAGACGCGCTGGTCTTCTCGCCAACCGACTGAGGATCGAGGCCGGAGAGCTCCCCGAGCTCTCCGGCCTTTTGGTGTTCGGCAAAGGGCGGCCCTCAGTCGACTGTTCTGAGCGACTCCGCCTCGAACGTGCGGCTGGACCGGCGGTTGACCAGGCGAACGGGTCTCACCTGCCCATTGCCGCGGTCGTAGTGGAGCTCGGCCGAGTCTCCGAACGCCAGATCAAGCTGGGGCACCAGTGGGAGGCTCACCCGATATCCCGAGGCGTAGCCGTCGCGCGCCGCGAGCTCGACCTCGACCGAGGCGGTGAGGCCGGCCAGCCCGGGCCGGGCCTCTACGTCGGTCACCGAGCAGTAGGCGATGACTCGCGTCAGCCCACGTGGCGGCCGGCCCCGGAGCCAGCGGCGGGCCTGATGGATCAGCGTGCCCAGACGGAACGCCGACGGCCGATAGAGCGCCAGCGTCTGCGGTGTCTCGACGAAGCCAGCCCCGATGAGGCGTCGGACGAGTGGGACGACCGGTGTCCCCCCGGCCCTCCCGGCCTGCGCCTCCACCATCTGCACGATGTCGCCGAGCGTACGGTTTCCGTCGAGGAGCTCCCAGATCGCCAGACCATCGGCCGAGAGCTGAAAGTAGGTCCAGCGATCGGTATCGCGCAGGACGTAGACGGGCTCCCCGGAATCGGTGTGGCTGGTGCTCACCGAGATGCCGGTCCGGCGGCGAGGCCGGGCTCGAGCGCCGAGCAGGGTCTGGAACTCGGACAGCAGCGTCGTCGAGGCCGCCAGCGCCGTCTCGAACGCCGCTAGATGGATCTGCCAGAGCTCGGTCTCTTCGAGCGTGACGACCGTCGCCGACCGGGGCGCGCCGGTGAGCAGCGCCATCTCGCCGACCGATGCGCCCGGGCCGAGCATAGCTTTCTCCTCCTCGACGCCGGCCGGGGAGCGGACCCGCACGCCGAGCCTGCCGCGACGAACAACCGCGCACCAGTCGCCCACTTCTCCCTCGCGCATCAGCACCGTCCCGGCCGGGACGACCCGCGGCTGGATCTGCTCGGCGAGCCGACGCAACTGCGGCGCGTCGAGGCAGGCGAACGGCGTCGACCGCTTCAGGAACGTGGCCCGTTCTAGCTCGGCGACCAGGTCGCGAACGGCCTGACGGACCTCGTCGTGTTCGGCCATGAGCTGGCGAAAGTCGACGACGCTGAGGGAGTACGTGTCGAGCGCGGTGACGGCGCGGACCGTGGCGGTGCGCCGTCCGCCGGTGACCAGAGCCATCTCGCCGAACCCCTCGCCCGGACCGAGCACCGCCAGCAGCAGCTCGCCATTGCCCCCGCTGGTCGGAGCGACGACCTCGGCGTGGCCGGACCGGATCACGAACAGGCGGTCGGCAGGCTCGCCGATCGCCAGCACGTTGCTGCCGGCGACGAAGTGCTCCGGCCGGAGACGGTTGGCGATCATCGCCCGCACGAACGGCTTGAGCACGGCCAGTGGCGGGTAGGTCGCTAACGCGGCCAGGCGAGCATCTGGCGTATCAGGCACGGCAATCGCGGCGCGGCCAGTCTGGCGGCCAAGGTGTTGCATCGTTCCTCACAGAGTACACGGCGATCAGCGATCAGCCTCAGACGTTCACCCGCGTCAGATAATAGATCGTCAGCCCCCCGAGGAGCAACACGACGATGAAGACAGCGATCCAGAACCAGCTCAGCGGGCCGAGCAGCGCGAACGCGCCGGTTACCAGCGAGGCGCCCATCAACAGCACCGCGACCAGCATCAGCGCTCCCAGGGTCAGGGCCAGGAGTGTGGCCCCGCGGCGCGGCCCGCGCCGGGGCTGTTCCTCCTCCATCACGACGTGGCCACCGCCGCCGACCGCCATATCGTCCTCCACACCAACCTGGACCACCTCGCGCCCACCGGGCGCCCGGCCCTCCGACTCAACGTCTTCCATGTCCGCTCGCCTCTTTCGCACGTTCGGCTCCTTCCACCGGGATCGTTGGAGGTTGGTCTCCGCTTGCTCAACGTCACTGCTCGCTGCAGGATATTCCGGCACCGGGCCTGCTCCTCGGTCACCCGTCACGATGGGGCATTCGACCGCGCAGCACAGTTAGCGCCGGACTATTTGGGCCTGAGCCACGCCCATCCGCCAGGTGCCGCCGGCGGATGAGGATCAGATGGCTCGGCACTCCTGGGACCGAATAGCGTGGGGGATGTGCAGGATCGGTGCCCGGTCACACCGCGGCGTAAGTGGCTGGCTGGCGCCACTGGGCCTGACCTCGGCAACTCGCGCCATCACATTCGACCACAACTGGGCTTGACAGCCGTGCAGGTCACTCCACCCGATCGCGATACCTACCCTTGTGAGCCACCTCGGCGGGGTTTGGGGGTTGTCGGCGGGCGCGACGCGTCCGCCGACAACCCCCAACCTCCTCACTTCCCTGGGAGGTTGGCCGCCGGGGAGTGGCACGTTCAGACGCAGTCGGGATGAGGTGAAGCGTAGCTGGCGCAAGGGCGAGCAGGACTGCTGGGGGGAGTGTGAAGTACTACCTTGACATTACATGCGGTCCCGTTTATCGTGGGAACGGCCGCAGCCAGGCGTTGGTGCGCTCCGCGCCGCGTTCTGGCGCCGCTGATAGGCGCCCGGGAGGTGTGTGATGCGTCGGTTCGGACAGGTCGTGCTGCGCGTGCTTCTCGTCGTCCTCTTGCTGGCCATTCCTCTCACCTCCCAGCCGGGCGGCCTGCGCCCCGCGCCAGCGGTCGCCGCGGCGTCGGCGACTGACTTGGTCCCGTCCCCGCTGGCGGGCGAGTCTTCGCCACTCGATCGTGCGACGGACCGAGAGATCTCCCAGGGGGGGCTCGCCGAGTACATGATCGTCGTGGCGCTGATCGCTGTGGCCGCGATCGGCATCACGATCTATCTGGGGGGAACCCTCCGTACTCAGCTCGCCAGGGCGGATGACACGCTGGAAGGGGTGACTGACGAGCCACCCCCGCCGACCGCACGCTCGGGCGCCGCGGCTGCGCCCAGTTGGCAGGAGTTTCTGCGCATCGGGGGCGAAGTCGACGGCGTCCCCGTCGGCACGGTCGAGGCGTTCGATCCCGTCAGCAGGACCTGGCAGACCCGGGCGCCGCTGAACACCCCGCGGTCGGGCCTGGGCGCGGCGACGGCCACCAACGGCGCGACTTACGCCGTCGGCGGGCGGGTCGGGAACGAGCCGCGGGCCACGGTCGAGGAGTACGACCCGCAGATGGACCGCTGGACGCCGGTGGCGTCGATGACTCTCTGGCGGTGGGGCCTCGGCGTGGCGGCGACGAACGATGGCAACGTCCACGCCTTCGGGGGGACCGACGGCTCTGGCCCCTTCGGCGCCCACGAGATCTATTCGCCCCTGATGAATACCTGGACGAGCGGCCCGAGCATGATCACGCCGCGGGCCGCTATGGGGACGACCGTCGGCGCCGATGGCCAGGTCTACGCCATCGGCGGCTGCTGTGACGCCGGCGGCCAGCCTCGCGCGACGGTCGAGCGGTACGATCCCACCTCGAACACCTGGACGACCCTGGCGCCACTGCTCACGCCCCGCTGGGGGCTGGGGGCAGTGACGGGGTCCGAGGGGAGGATCTATGCCATCGGCGGCTGCTGCGACGCCTCGGGCGGCGAACTGCGCACCGTCGAGAAGTACGATCCGGCCACGAATATCTGGACGATCAGCGCAAGCCTGCCGGACGGAGCGCCGACCGTCACGCCGATCGTGACGGGCACCGTACTGACCGGCGCATACACGCCGACGGGCTCGCCTACCGACACCCCCACAGAGACGCCAACGCCGACGGAGACGTCGACGAGCACACCGACGGTGACGCCAACGGAGGAGCCAACGGACACGCCGACGGCCACCGAGGAGCCCGCGGCGCGCACGCCGACGCCTGTGCCAACCGAAACGTCGTCCGTGACCCCGACGGACACGTTTACGCCGACGACGACGAGTTCGCCGGAGATCACGCCGACTCTCCTGCCCACCGATACGGCGACACCGACGGAGACGCCATCTGACACGCCAGCCGACACGGCAACGCCGACGAGCCTGCCAACTGACACTGCGACGCCCAGCAGCACGGCAACATCGACGACCTTGCCGACCGACACGCCCACCGATACGGCCACCGCGTCGCCGACCGATTCGGCGACGCCCAGCAGCACGTCGACACCGACGGAGACGCCATCTGACACCCCAACCGCCACGGCGACGTCGACGAGCCTGCCAACCGACACGCCCACCGATACGGCCACCGCGTCGCCGACCGATTCGGCGACTTCCGTCCCGACGAGCACGCCGACCGCGGCGCCGACCGATACCGTGACGGCCAGCAGCACGACAACATCGACAAGTCTGCCAACCGATACGGCGACGGCCACTGGCACGCCAACCACCACCCCGACCGCGGCGCCATCCAGCACGGCCAGCGCGTCGCCCACCTGGACGCCGTCCAGCACGCCCAGCCCGTCGCCCACCCGAACGCCCACCTGGATGCCGTCCACGACGCCCAGCCCGTCGCCCACCTGGACGCCGTCTAGCACGCCCAGTAGCTCACCTACCCGGACGTCGACCGGGACGCCATCCAGCACGCCCAGCACGTCGCCTACCCGAACGCCGAGCTGGACGCCGTCCAGCATGCCCAGTAGCTCGCCTACCTGGACGTCGACCGGGACACCGTCCACCACGCCGAGCGCGTCGCCAACCCGAACGCCCACGGTGACCAGCACCAACACGGCGACGGCCACCTCGGTCCCTACCGAAACCCCGGTGGTCACGCCGACCGCGGTCGGCACCGACACTCCGACGCCCACGCCGACCGCGACCCACGCACCCCCACAACCGGGCACCATCGCCAACGTGCGGATCAGCGACGTCACGGATACTTCGGCCGTCGTCTCCTGGGAGACGGTGAATGCTTCCGGCGGCGCGGTGCGCTTCGCCGTGACCGGCACGTTCGACCTGGCGTCGGCCGAGATCGCCTTCGACGCTCGCGGCGCCGACTGGGTCGGCGATACCCACTACGTCGTCTTCTCCGGCCTCACCGCCTCGACCACCTACCAGTTCGTCCTCGACCTCGACGGCCAGCTCGCCGACGACGCCGGCACACCCTTCACCCTCCGCACCGGACCGGCGCTGATCTCGGGCGCTCCGTTCTCGGTGGTGGGCCGCCTCCTCGACCAGGACGGCTCCCCCATCGCCGGCTGCCCGCTGTTCGTCCGGTTGAGCGACGGCGACGGCGCCCCCAGCCCGGGCAGCTCTACCTGGCTGTCGGTCCTCACCGAGCCGGACGGCACCTGGCTGATCGAGCTCCAGGCCCGGACGAGCGACCTCACGAGCTTCTTCGTCTACCAGATCGGCACCGACGGCCTGCTGGTGGAGAGCACCTGCGGCGGAAACGGCTTCGCTCGCCAGACTGCCACGACAGCAGCCATCGACGAGGCGGCCGGGTTCGGCGACCTGGGGGACCTGGGCCTGCGGCCGATGGCGACGGAGCAGGTGACGCTGCTGGGTGGCTGGAATCTGGTGGCGCTGCCGGTGGAGCCGCTGGAGGCGATCGCAGCGGAGGCGCTGGGGCAGTGGCTGCGGAGCCAGGGGGTGAACGCGACCCAGGTGGTGGCGTGGAACGGCAACCTCGGCTCGTGGAGCGCGCACCTGGTGGGCAGCCAGAGCAACAACTACGCCCTCGACCTGACCCACGGCTACTTCGTCCGAGTGACGGGCGTGGGCGGGCCGGTGAGGCTCAGCGGCTACGCGATCCAGTCGCCGCAAGCGGTGACCGGCCTGGTGGTGGGTTGGAACCTGATCGCGGTGCCGCACCCGACGACCTACCTGGCGGAGGAGCTCGGTCGAGCGATGGCCGAGGACGGGATCACCGTGAGCCAAATCGTCCAGTGGAACGAGTCGCTGGGGGCGTGGAGCGCCCACCTGATGGGGCGGGCGCGGAACAACTTCGCCATCCAGCGAGGTCACGGGTACTTCGTCCGGGTGGCCGGGATCAGCGGGACGGGGGAGTTTGCACCGTAGCGAGGGTTACGGCCCTCATCCCCCCGGCCGCCGTTCCTGAGCTCGAGCCCCCAATCCTGGGGGAAGGGGAGCAGCACGGTCCGACCCCCTCTCCCAGTACTGGGAGAGGGGCAGGGGG
>JACPQP010000152.1 GCA_016190465.1 Chloroflexota bacterium | reverse complement strand
GGGGACGGAGACGAGGTTTTGAGCCTTCTCAAGGGCAATTGGTGTAATGGAGTACGTCGCCCATGCCAGGTACGCGTCTCTGCATCCTGATCACCGAGCCGATCCACGCGGTGGGCGTCGCGCTGCTGGCGCGCGAGAGCGAGGCTATCTACCTGCCGGACCGGCCGGGTGAGACCGTCGACCAGCATCTGCCAGACGTCCACGGCGTCGTCGTCCGAACCGCCCGGATCGACGCCGTGCGCCTCGCCCGGGCGCCGAAGCTCCGCGTCGTCGGCAAGCACGGCGTCGGGGTCGACAACATCGACGTCGCCGCGGCCCGCGCCCAGAGCGTGGAGGTCATCTTCACTCCCGGCACCAACGACAACGCCGTGGCCGATCACACGGTGATGCTGCTCCTGATGCTCGCCCACCAGATCGAGCGGGCTCAGGCGCTGCTGCGCGCGGGGCGCTTCGACGACGCCCGGCGGACGATGCGCGGCGCGGACCTGCGGGGGAAGACACTCGCGCTGGTCGGGGTCGGCCGAATCGGCTCGCGGGTGGCCGCCATCTGTCGCCAGAGCTTCGGCATGCGCGTTCTGGCGTTCGACCCGTACGTCGACGAGCGGCGGGCGCGGGAGTTGGGCGTCGAGCTGTGGCCCGACCTCGTCGGGATGCTGGGCGAGGCCGACTTCGTGTCACTCCACACCCCGCTGACGCCCGAGACGCGGGGCATCGTCGGCGAGCGTGAGCTGGCGGCCCTGCACCCGACGGCCATCCTGGTGAACTGTGCTCGCGGTGGCCTGGTGGACGAGGGGGCGCTGGCGGAGGCGCTGCGGGCCGGCCGGCTGGCCGGAGCCGGCCTGGACGTCTTCGCGCAGGAGCCGCCCCCGCCGGACCACCCGCTGCTGCACCTGGACAACGTGATCGTCTCGCCGCACATCGCCGGCCAGACCGAGGACGCCGCCCGGGCGATGGCGACGCTGGTCGCGGAGGAGGTGCTCCGGGTGCTCCGTGGCGAGCCGGCCCGGCATCCGGTGGCGTAGGCCGATTTCGGCGACGTGCTGCGGCGGTGTCAGCATGTGGTATCATGGAATGGTTGTGCTAGTGAGATGCAGTCGTCAGCGTGCAGGAGGTGACTGATGGAGAACCGGGAAGCCATCACAATTCGGTTCCCAACCGGATTGCTGACCTCCGCGCGGGAGGTCAAGGCTGCCCGAGAGTCCCTCAACGACCTCGTGGTTGAAGCCGTGCACCGCGAGATTCGTCGGCGGCAAGGTTTGGACGCCCACACGTCCATCGTGCAGCTCCGAGAGCAGATCCGGGCTCGGACGGGGCCGCATCCGGACGCTGGCCCCTTGATCCGAGCGCTCCGTGAAGGCGATGAACGGCGTGCCTGACCGGCTGATATGCTTGGACACCAGCGTTCTCGTCAAGTATCTGACCCCGGACGAACAGGACGAATCGGTCACACGGGCATGACCTTCAGTGTTGTATCACTCCCAGTTCACCGATCGCCGGCGGCTAGCCGCCTCCTCGTACAACTGTTCGATCCCCGGCACCAACTGGCGCCAGTCGTAGTGGGCCGCGGCCAGCGCCCGGCCGCTGGCGCCGAGCGATTGGGCGAGGGCGGGGTCGTGGAGCACCCGGCGGATGGCGGCGGCGAACTCGTCCGGCGTGTCGGCCGCCAGCAGGTGCTCGCCCGAGCTCGCGTCGATCCCCTCGTAGCCGAGCGTCGTGCTGACGATCGGCACCCCCATCGCCATCGCCTGAAGGATCTTCAAGCGGACGCCACCGCCGATCCGGAGCGGCACGATGTAGACCGTGGCGCTGCCGATGGGGGGGCGATCGTCCGGCACCGGGCCGACGACCTCCACTCCGGCGATCCGGCCCAGCGCCCGGACGGCCGGCGTTGGCTCGCGGCCGACGATGGCGACCGATAGGTTCGGTTCAGCCCGGCGCAACGCCGGCCAGACCGTCCGGACGAACCACTCCACCGCGTCGACGTTCGGCCGAAAGCTCATCGTGCCGGTGAAGACCAGACGCGGCGAGCCGGCCGGGCGCGACGGGAGCGGCTGGTAGCGGTCGGTGTCGACGCCGTTCGGCACGACGGCGCAGGGCGGGAGCGGGCCGAGCGCGGCGAGTGCGCGGCGGTCCGCCTCGGACACCGCGACGACACCGTCGACCTGCCGCAGGCTCGCGGCCTCGTAGCGCCGCAGCTTCCACGCCTGGAGGAGCGAGTAGGCCGCGCCGGCGAGGTGACCCGACCGGAGCGCGATGCGCCAGGCTCGCGCCTGCAAGACGTACTCGGCGTTGTGCTCGTCGAGGACGACGGCCGGCCCGCGCGGGCCAACCTCACCCCCCGGCCCCCTCTCCGTCAACGGAGAGGGGGTACCGACCTCACCCCCCGGCCCCCTCTCCGACACGGAGAGGGGGTAGGAGACACTCCCTTTTCCTCGCAGGGGCCCCATTCCCCCTTCAGGGAAGGGGGAATGGGGGTTAGGTCAGGCCCGGTGCAACTGGTAGGTATTGATGCTCTGGATGATCTCCGCTTCCTGGTGCGGTGAGAGATC
>JACPQP010000151.1 GCA_016190465.1 Chloroflexota bacterium | reverse complement strand
GGTCGGGGGTCGGGGGAGGTCACCCCGTCGCACCCGCGGCGTGTCCCCGCGGCGATGACGATCGCCGGCTCGGACTCCGGCGGAGGCGCCGGCGTGCAGGCCGACCTGAAGGCGTTCGCCGCGTTTGGTGTCTACGGCACCAGCGCCATCACCGCGGTCACCGCCCAGAACACGCAGGGCGTGACCGCTGTCCACGAGGTCCCCATCGACGTCATCGCCGCCCAGATCGACGCCATCGTCTCCGACATCGGCGCCGACGCGGTGAAGACCGGGATGCTGGCGAGCGTGCCGGTCATCGAGACGGTCGTGGCCAGGCTGGCCGAGCACCGGCTGACCCAGTTGGTGGTCGATCCGGTGATGGTCGCCAAGAGCGGGGACCAGCTACTGCGGGTCGACGCGGTGGAGACGCTACGGCGCCAGTTGCTGCCGCTGGCGCTGGTGGTCACGCCGAACCTGCCCGAGGCCGAGGTACTGGCCGACCGACCGGCCCGTACCGACGCTGAGATCCGCGATGTGGCGCGGGCGATTCACGCGCTCGGGCCGCGCTACGTCGTGGTGAAGGGTGGCCACCGCGACGCCGCCGAGGCGGTCGACTTGCTCTTCGACGGCGAGCGCTTCCAGGAGTTCCGGGCCGAGCGGGTACCGACCGTCCACACGCACGGCACGGGTTGCACCTTCGCCGCCTCGATCGCCGCCAACCTTGCCCGCGGGCGAGCCGTCCCCGAGGCCGTCGGCGCGGCGAAGGAGTACCTCACGGCGGCGATCCGGGCCGCCTACGTCGTCGGCCGGGGGCGGTCGCCGGTGCACCATTTCCATCGGTTGTGGGGCTCATTTCCCCAGCAGCAACGAAAGGAGTAATGAGGTGGCACAGTATTCACGGAGTCGGACCAGGCAACCAATGCTCGCTAGCAGGCGGATCGCGCTGTACGTGGGGTTCATCGCGCTCGGGATGGCGTTGTCGACGTTCAGTATCCCGATCGGCCCGGCGAAGGTCTTTCCGTTTCAGCATATGATCAACGTGCTCGTGGCGGTCTTGCTCGGCCCGCTCGACGCGATGCTCGTCGCGCTGGTCATCGGCATCCTGCGGAACGCCTTTGGGCTCGGCACGGTCCTGGCGATCACCGGGCTCTTCGGCGGTCTGGTGGTGGGGGTGATCTACCACTACGTCTGGCGCAAAGACGTCGTGGCGCTCTTCGAGACGGTGGGCACGGCGGGGATCGGCGGGATCTTCGGGGTCCTCCTGCTCTCCGGCCTCAGCGAGCCGACGATGTTCTTCGGCTTTATGCAGGGCAAGCCGCTGGCCGACACGATCCTCGGTTTCCCTGGGGCCATCGGCCTGCCCATCTCCTTCGCGGTGTCCAGCATTCCGGGCTCCATCCTCGGGCTGGGCATCTTGACGGCACTGCGCCAGGCGGGCATTGCGCCGGAGGATCGATGATCGGCGGATGACCCGGGCCTTTGCGCTCCACGATGTCTCGTTCCGTTACCCGCGCGCCGCGCGGCCGGCGCTGGAACGGGTGAGCCTGGCGGCGGACGTCGGGGAGTTCATCGTGCTCGCCGGTCGGTCGGGCTGCGGGAAGTCGACGCTTCTGCGCTGCCTCAACGGCTTGATCCCGCACCTGGCGACCGGTGAGTTCGCTGGCCGGGTCGAGGTGTTTGGCCGGGCGATCGACGAAGTGCCGCCCCACCGGCTGGCTGGTGAAGTCGGCTTCGTCTTCCAGAACCCGGAGGACCAGCTTGTCGCGACGGTCGTCGAGTCGGACGTCGCCTTCGGCCCCGAGAACCTCGGCCTGCCGCCAGAGGCCATCCGGGCGCGCGTCGACGCGGCCCTGCGCCAGGTGGGGATCGAGGTGCTGCGCGAGCGGTCGGTTCACGAGCTCTCGGCCGGGCAGCAGCAGAAGGTGGCGCTGGCGGCGTCGCTGGCGATGCGGCCGGCGCTGCTGTTGCTCGACGAGCCGACCTCACAGCTCGACCCCGCCAGCGCCGAGGATTTTCTCCACCTGGTCGCCCGCCTGCGGGCCGAGGCGCAGCTCACGGTCGTGTTGGCCGAGCACCGGCTCGACCTCGCCCTCCCCTACGCCGACCGTCTGGTCGCCATGGCCGACGGGCAGATCGTCGTGGATGACCCACCGGCCGTCGCCCTGCGCGGGGGCCGGCTGGGCGAGCTGGGGATCGGGCTCCCGCCGGTCGCGGCGCTGGCGCTGGCGCTGGAGCGGCGCGGCTGGCAGTTTGGCCGGTTGCCGTTGTCGGTGGATGAGTTGGTGGGACGAGCGAGGATGGACGGGGCGACGCGGCGAAGGGAGCGAGAGGGAGACGGAGCGAGGAGGGACCGGGCGAGGGGGGAAGCATAGCGCACGATGCGTGATGGCGTGATGAGGGACCCCTGAACAGATGTGACCGTCAAGACCTGGTTCGAGGACCCATCCGGGTTCCCGGGCCAGTTCGCAGCCTTTGTCGAGTGCGTCCGCGGGAAAGCGATGCCCCGGGCGACCGGCGTCGACGGGAAGCGGGCGCTCCAGCTCGGCCTAGCGGTGAAGCAGTCGGGCCGCACGAGGAGGCCGGTGGAGATCGAGGGGTGAGAACCCCTCACCCCTCGCCTCCTCTCTCCTTGTGGGAGAGGGGGTTGGTTTGCCCCTTCCCCCTGGCGGGGGAAGGGGCCGGGCGTAGAGGGAGCCACACGGGAGGGGCCGGCGTGGGGGCACGAAGATCTTTCGGGTGCACTCAGCGTCCCGGCGGGTAGGAGATGGCTCACGCGGTGATTGTCGAGATCGAGGACGTGAGCTACACGTATCCCTCCGGGGCGAGCGCGGTGGAGGGGGTGAGCCTGCGGGTGGCTCGCGGTGAGACCATCGCCCTGCTCGGCCAGAGCGGCGCTGGCAAGAGCACGCTGATGAAGCTGGTGATCGGGCTGTTGCACCCGACGCGCGGCCGGGTGCTGGTCGAGGGGGTCGCGACTACCAGGACGACGGTCGCGCGTCTCGCCACGACGGTGGGCTACGTCTTCCAGAACCCGCTGCACCAGTTGTTTGCACCAACCGTCGCGGACGAGCTGGCGCTGGGGCCCCGCGCCCGGCGCACCTCGCCGGGGGCTATCCGTGAGCGAGTCGAGGCGGCGCTGGCAGCCCACGACCTGGACCAGTACCGCTTGCGCCACCCGCTCTCGCTGAGCGAGGGCGAGCGAAGGCGCGTCGCGCTCGCCTCGGTGCTGGTCGGCGAGCCGCCGTTGCTCGTCCTGGACGAGCCGACGGTCGGGCAGGACGCTCTGGCGAAGCAGCGACTCGGCGCGCTGCTCGCGGCGCGCCAGGCCGAGCGGCGGAGCACCATCGTCGTTACGCACGACGTCGAGTTCGCGGCGGCCTGGTGCCACCGCTTCACCGTGATGGCCGGCGGCCGCGTGCTGGCCGACGGCGCCCGCGACCGGGTCCTGGGCGACCGGCAGATCCTGGAGGCCGCTGCTCTCCGTCCGCCAGCGCTGCTCGACCTGCGACTGCGCCTGGCCGAGCGGGGCATCGTGGTGGACGGAGACCGGCCGGAGGAGATGGCAGACAGGCTGATTTCCGATTGCCGATTGCCGATCGCAGAATGAGTTGACGTCCTCCTGGCGGGGGAGTATGATTGTCACGGTATACCGTGTGTTCGTCACGCCAGGAGGGGTGAATGGGTCGTGTGCAGTTGCGGCTTCCGGTTCTGCGTGCCAGGCGGAGGCTGTCGCAGCGCCAGTTGGCTGCGCTGGCCGGCGTGCGCCCGGACACGGTCTCGGCGCTTGAGCGGGGCGACACCGCGGGCATCCGGTTCGACACGCTGGCCCGACTCTGCGAGGCCCTGGATTGTGAACCCGGGGAACTGTTCGAGATCGAGCACGATGCTCATCGCGTTCCCGTGCTCGGTGGCCCGGACGAGGACGACATTGTGCGACGCCGCCTCGCTGAACCAGGGGCGCGCGTTGATGGCCCGACATTCCTCGCCGAGTTGCTCCGACAAGCACGTACGCGACCCTCGGCCCGATAGCATGGTAGATGGCCCACCGGTACGAGTTTCTCGCGGCGGCTGCCCGAGACCTGTTCAAGCTGACCCGCCACAACCAGCCTCTGCTCCACGAGATCGCGACGGTGCACATCCCGGTCATCCTCCGCGATCCCTATCGAGCTGGTGAGCCGAAGAAGGGGGACCTGGCCCACACGCGTGCCTACGATCTCATGGTCAAGGGTGTGGCCTATCGTCTCGTCTCTACCATCGAGGGGGAAGTGGTGCTGTTCATCGCCATCGGCCCGCACGACACTGCCTATCAGCGTGCTCGTCGTCGGTAGGAGTGCCCCTGTTCGGTGGACCGGCTGATAGGGGTGCCTGGCGACTGATGAACGTTCACGAATTAATCGGGTGCGAGGGGGGGCGGCCACGGGGGACCGCCCCTACGGTAGGGGCACCCCCCTGTGGGTGCCCCGTCCCCCGGTCACCGCCAGACGATGTGCCAGGTTATTTTCTTAACCTTCACGAGTCGCGGCTACCTTTGCGAAGCCCGCCTTCGCGGGCTATTCGCCGCCACCGAGTCGGCGAAGGCCGACTTCGTCAAGGTAGCTCGCGACTTCAGTCGCCGAGCACCTCGTCCCAGGGCACACGCGCGGTGTGGCGTGTGGCGATTGTCTGCCAACCCACCGAGCGCCTCGTCCCCCGGCGCACGCGGGGCGCAGGTTGCCTGCCATCGGGGAGGATGACCGAGTCGACGGGCAGTGGACGGGCGCGCAGATGCACGGGTTGAACGGCGCCCGTCCTGGGAAGGATGTCATAGGCGAGGTTGGTGCGGTGAGCCATTCGGGAACGCAAGAGGTCGTCCGGGCGATGGAGGAGGTCGCCGAACTCTACCATCGGTTAGTGCTGGTCGTCGGGCCGACTGGCAGTGGCAAGACAGCCGTCCTGCACGCGGTAGCACGACAGACGGGATTCCCCTGCATCGACGTCGGGGCGGAGCTCAGCCGGCTGTTGCTCGAATTGTCTCCACGTCAGCGAGTCGTGCAGGCAACGCGCTTGCTTGATATGATGATGGGTGCACGAGTGGCTGAGGTCGTTCTCGTCGACAACATCGAGATCCTTTTCGACCAGGCTTTACACCTTGACCCACTTCGCTGTCTGGAGCGGCTGTCGCGCCATCGCACTGTCATCGCGGCCTGCGACGGGCACGTGGAAAGTGGCTACCTCACGTACGCAGTCCCTGGCCACCCGGAGCACCGGCGCTGTCCGGCGAATGAGCTTCGAGTCGTCACCCTCGCCCGGGGTGGGTGATCCGCGCCCGCTCGTGGCGGGGTAGCAACTGTCGACAGATCGCCTCGCCGCGCTCGGGACGAACGGATTGAGCGCATGATTGGGGCTGCAATGTGTTCGTCGCCGCCGCACTCGAGCGTGGCAGGACGACGGAGGGGGCGGTCATGCGTTACGGCGACCTGATCCAGTTCCACCCGATCGAGACCGTCGTTCAGCTCCAGCACGCGGACGAACGCGCCGACGCCGAGCGGCTGGTCGCCACCTATGTCGTCTCCAATGACATGGCCGAGCGGCTCAACGCCATCGTCTTCCCGAACCTCCAGTACGACCAGCCCGCCGACAACAAGGGCCTGCTGGTCGTCGGCAACTACGGCACCGGCAAGTCGCACCTGATGTCGGTCATCTCGGCGGTCGCCGAGCACGCCGACCTGGCCAACGCGCTCCAGAGCTCCCGCATCGCCGATCGGGCCGCCCTGATCGCCGGGCGGTTCAAGGTCGTTCGGGCGGAGATCGGCGCGACGACGATGTCGCTGCGCGACATTCTCGTCGCCGAGCTGGAGGCGCACCTGGGGGGGCTCGGCGTGGCGTATACCTTCCCGCCGGCCCACGCGGTCACGAACAGCAAGGACGCCTTCGAGCAGATGATGGCGGCCTTCCATCAGAAGCACCCGGACCACGGGCTGCAGCTGGTGGTGGACGCGCTCCTCGACTACCTGCGCACGCGCAGCGACCACGCGCTGCACCTGGACCTCATCTTTCTCCGGGAGATCGGCGAGGTCTGTCGCGACCTGCGCTTCCGCTTCATCGCCGGCGTGCAGGAGACCCTCTTCGACAACCCACGCTTCGCCTTCGTCGCCGACGCAGTGCGCCGGGTGAAGGACCGATTCGAGCAGGTGCTGATCGCCCGCCGGGACGTGAAGTACGTCGTCGCGGAGCGGCTGCTCCAGAAGACCGCCGAACAGCAGGCGAAGATCCGCGACCACCTCACGCCGTTCGCCCGGTTCTATGGCGGGATGAACGAGCGGCTGGACGAGTTCGTTCGCCTCTTCCCGATCCACCCCGACTACGTCGACACCTTCGAGCAGATCCGGGCGATCGAGAAGCGCGAGGTGCTGCGGACCCTCTCGAACGTGATGAAGCGGCTCCTCGACGCGGAGGTGCCGACCGACCGTCCCGGCGTCGTCGCCTACGACAGCTACTGGAACACGCTGCGCGAGAACGCCTCCTACCGCGCGGTGCCCGACATCAAGGAAGTCGTCGACTGTAGCGAGGTGCTGGAGAACCGGATCCAGCAGGCCTTCGCCCGCCCCGTCTACAGGCCGCTCGCGCTGCGGATCATCCACGCGCTGTCGGTCCACCGGCTCACGGTCGGCGACATCCACGCGCCGGTCGGGGCCACGGCGCGCGAGCTGCGCGATGCGCTCTGCCTGTATCACCCCGGCATCGGCGAGCTGGGTGGCGAGCCAGCCGACGACCTGCTCACGCTGGTCCAGACGACGCTGCGCGAGATCACGCGGACGGTCAACGGTCAGTTCATCTCCAGGACCGACGGGACAGACCAGTACTACCTCGACCCGAAGAAGAACGTCGACCACGCGGCGATCGTCGCCCGGCGCGCCGAGACGCTCGACCCCGAGACCCTGGACCGGTACTACTTCCTCGCGCTCCAGCGGGTGATGGAGTGCACCGATCAGCCGGTCGTGACGGGCTACCGGATCTGGCAGCACGAGATCGAGTGGCGCGAGCGGCGGGCGTCGCGGCTCGGGTACCTCTTCTTCGGCGCACCGAACGAGCGATCGACGGCGCAGCCGCCGCGCGACTTCTACCTGTACTTCATCCAGCCCAGGGCGCCGCCACCCTTCGTCGACGATCAGAAGGCCGACGAGGTCTTCTTCCGTCTCACGGCGGCCGACGCGGAGTTCGAGCAGGCGCTGGCAACCTACGCAGCGGCCGGCGAGCTCGCGCCGACCTCGTCCGGGCACGACAAGCTGGTCTACCAGAATGTGGCGACGGCGCAGCTCGGCATCCTGACGAAGTGGCTGGGGGAGCACGTGCAGGCCGCGTTCGCCGTGACCCATCAGGGAAAGACGAAGCCGCTCGGCGAATGGATCGTCGGAAAGGTGACGGCGAGCGACACCGCGCTGACGACGGCGCGCGACACGGTGAACCTGGTGGGCTCGGTCTGCCTGGCCGGGCACTTCGCGCGGGTGGCGCCCGAGTACCCGACCTTCACGGCGCTGGTGACGGGCGCGAACCGCGCCCAGGCCGCGGAGAACGCGCTTCGCTGGCTGCGCGGCGCCCGGCAGACCCAGCAGGGCGCGGCGGTGCTCGACGCGCTGGAGCTGCTCGACGGCGACCGCCTCGATCCGACGAAGTCGCGCTACGCCCGCCACATCCTGGACGTCCTCTCCCGGAAGGGGACGGGGCAGGTGGTGAACCGGAGCGAGCTGTTCCAGGACGTGGCCGGCGTCGAGTACTTCACGCCGCACCGCTACCGCCTGGAGCCAGAGTGGGTCGTCGTCCTGCTCGCGGCGCTCGTCGCCAACGGCGACGTCGTCCTGGCGCTGTCGGGCAGGAGGCTCGACGCGACCCTGCTCGACCAGCTCGTCGCGACGAAGGTCGACGACCTGGCCAGCTTCAAGCACGTCGAGCGGCCGAAGGACTGGAACGTCGCCGCGCTGAAGGCGCTCTGCGAGCTGCTCGGCCTGCCCACGGGCCTGGTGCAGAGCATCACGCAGGGGCAGGACGCCGCGGTCCAACAGCTCCAGCAGGCGGTTGCCGAGCGGGTGAACGCCATCCTCCTCGCGCGACAGCAGGCGCAGACGGGGCTACCGTTCTGGGGGCTCACCCTCCTCTCGGATTCGGAACAGGCCACGTCCACGGCGCGCCTGGACCGGGCCAAGGAGTTTCTGGAGTCGCTGCAACCGTACACGACACCGGCGAAGCTGAAGAACTTCCGCCACGACGTCGGTGAGGTGACGGCGCAGCGCGCTCACCTGGAGGCGCTGCGCGAGCTGCGGCAGGTCGGCGCGATCGTCGAGAAGCTGGAGAAGAGCGCGAGCTACCTGGCGCAGGCGAAGCTCGCCCTGCCGATCGACGACGAGTGGGTGGCGCGGCTGAACCACGCGCAGGCGGCGCTCGTGGGCAAGATCAAGAGCCCGACCGAGCGGCAGATGGCCGGCTTCGTCGACCAGGCCATGATGTCGCTCGACCAGTTGGTGCAGGCTTACATAACGACGTACAGCGCGCTCCACACGCGAGCCCGGCTCGGGAACGCCGAGGACAGGCGGAAGGCGAAGCTCCTGGCCGACGCACGCCTCGACCAGCTCAAGAAGCTGGCGGCGATCGATCTGCTTCCGGTCCACCAGCTCGCCGACCTGACGAACCGGTTGGGCGGGCTGAAGTCGTGCTTCGCACTGACCGACAGGGAGCTGCGCGCCGGGCCGGTCTGCCCGCACTGCCAGCTCAAGCCGGCCGACGAGCCGATCAATGCGCCGGTTGCCAGTGTGCTGGCCGCCTGCGACGAGGAGCTGGATACGGTGCTGGCGGCGTGGACGCGGGCGCTGCTGGACAACCTGGAAGACCCGCTGACCGAGGAGAAGCTGGAGCTGCTGGCGCCCGCGCGGCGGAAGCTGGTGACGACGTTCCTCCAGAAGCGGGAGCTGCCCCGACCGCTCGACGCCGAGTTCGTGACGGCGGTGCGCGAGGCGCTCAGTGGTCTCACCAGGGTCGTGGTGCGAACGGGCGAGCTGAAGCAGTCGCTGCTCGGCGGCGGATCTCCCGCGACGCCAGCCGAGCTCAGGAGGCGGTTCGAGGACTATCTGACGGGCCTGACCCGGGGCAAAGACCCGAGCACGATCCGGATTGTGATCGAGTGACAGCATCGTCTGCTCAAAATGGTACAATCCGAGCATACGGAGCATTCGCAGGAGGTGGTGATGGCTACAAAGAAACAGGCGGCTGAGCAAGGTGAAGCGAAGCGCCGCCGGGCTGAACGGACTGCCTGGCTCGTGCGGCCTCGGCCACTAACGCCGGATAGCGGGATCTTCCGCCTGGTGGGGATTGGCGACAGCGGACTTGAAGGCGGATTCTCGTGGCGCAAGCACGACCTGGAGCGTTTGAGGTGTGGTGAGCTGGCCAGGGACGATGAGAGCGCGGATCCCTCGATCAATCAGTGAACGAAGGTCTCTTCAATGACAAGGTAGGGTCACGCGGCCCCGTCGCGTGCCTCGGCCTCACCTACCCGGGCGACGACGAGCGGCGCGCCCACTTCCTGGCGCGCCTGCGGGCCGGGCTGGACGAGCTGGATGCGAAGCTCGGCGGCATCCCCTTCACGACGATCGCCGACGCGGTCGACCGCCTGCGGGCGGTCCGGAGCTGGCCGATGGGCGACGACCAGCAGGTGGAGACGCTGGCCGAGCGGATGCGCCACGGCGCCGGCCACGACCTGCTGCGGCGC
>JACPQP010000160.1 GCA_016190465.1 Chloroflexota bacterium | reverse complement strand
CTTCTCTGCCATAGTGAAATGCCCCTTCGCCGGATCGAAGAATGGAGCGATTAGCCCTCAGCCATCAGCGATCGGCCTGCTGCGCCGGTGAGGATGGCGCGGCGGGGGGGCGACCACAGGGGGTCGCCCCTACGGCGCCCGTGGGGATGGCGCACCAATGCCGCGGAGCAGCACCTCGCGGAGCGCGGGGAGAGCGGCGAGCAATGGATCGGGCTGCCGAGTGTAGAGCCAGCGCAGCACGATCTCGTTGATCGCCCCCACCCAGGCGTAGGCGGCCACCTCCGTGTCGAGCGGCGGGATTGACCCTTCGGCCAGGGCCTCGTCCAGATGGCGGCGGATCGTCGCGGCGAAGCGCGCGTGCAGCGCGAGGAGCTTCTCGTCGAGGGCGGGACCGACCCCGCCGACGTCCACGAGCAGGATCTTGGCCAGCCGCCGGTGGTCGGAGAAGGCGGCGAGGACCGTCCGCAACGCGGCATCGACCTTCGCCAGCGCCCCCCGCTCCTGACCGATGGCCGCTTCGGTCCGGTCGAGCAACAGCGCCGCCAGCTCGTCGACGAGCGCCAGAAAGATCTCCTGCTTGCCGGGGAAGTGGAAGTAGAAGGCGCCCTTCGAGGTGTCCGACGCCCGGACGATGTCCTGGACGCCAGCGGCGTGGTAGCCCTTGTCGGCAAAGACCTCGATGGCGGCGGCCAGGATCCGCTGCCGAGTCGCCTCTTTCCGCTCTTCCTGCCGGCTCATCGGCTCACCTGACTTCCACGTCCCCCAGCCAGATCCGGTCCTGCGTCACGCGCCCCGCGGGGCTGTCGGTCGCCGGCAGACGCTGTTGCGTCGCCTGATCGTACATCCCCACCAGCAGGCGATACACGCCGGGTGGACTCTCCGGCGGAATGCGGAGTTGGTAATCATCCACCACGACCTCTCCCACTGCCCAGGCATCCGTCGGGTAGCTGCCGTCGTCGGGGAGCCGGTCGACCTGTGCGAGGATGCGCTCATCGGAGTCCGCGAGGTGGATGAAGACCGTGTAGCTTTGCCTCAGCGGCTGAAGC
Organism: Chloroflexota bacterium; assembly: GCA_016190465.1. Taxonomy (GTDB): domain Bacteria; phylum Chloroflexota; class UBA6077; order FW602-bin22; family JACPQP01; genus JACPQP01. The sequence goes on along the minus strand of JACPQP010000160.1, from coordinate 1,437 downwards.
GCGCTCCAGTACAGCGTCAGCTCCAGGTCGTCCTCTGGCGAGAGCGCGCGCGTGGGGAGATCGAAGCCGAGGAGCGCGACGTGCTCTCCCAGCCGGACGTCGAGCGCTTCCGAGGGATGTGCCTCTCCCTCCGGCGAACCCTTCGTCCCGGTGACCCGGATCGCCTGAACCGGGATCTCGCGCCTGAACCGCGTCCCCGCCAGCGCGAACCGAAGAGCCACCTGATACTGTCCCGAGGGCACACTCCGCGCGATGGGGAGCGCAAACTCGGTGAGGGCGGTGTCGGCTTGACCCATCTGGCTCAGCGGACGGCCACGCACCGCGTCGGCATCCGTCTCGACGATCGTCTGTCCGCTGGTCAGGTCGCGGACCACTGCCGAAACCTCGGGCTGCATCCGCGGCGGCTGGCCGGCCTTCCACAGCACGTCGAGGTAAAGCGTCTGGCCAGCTCGCAGAGTTCGCGGCAACCGCCGCACGCCGAGCAGTCGAAAGGTGCCGATCTGGAGCGCCATCGGCTGAAACAACGAGGGCTCGATGCGCCCGGTGATGTCGAAGACCTCCTCCACGCCTTCCCGGCTGAAGACGGTGACGTGTGTCTGGCCGTACGTCAGGTCGGCGACGAGCGCATAGCGCGCCTCCAGCCAGCGGCGGACCTCCCCCGTCGGATCGGTCTGGCCGGCCTCCGGTGGCTGCACCAGCCAGACGGTCGATTCCGAGCCCACGAGGCGTGAGACCCAGTAGTCCGCGCGCGGCGCGTCCAGTTGCTCGCGGGAGGGTATCCCCAGCGGGGGCGAGGCCCGGCCAAGGTAGTAGGCATACACGGGCCAATCCCGGTCGGGGTTCAGGAGCACCACGTCGCTCGGGTCGGCGTACGTCCGCACAAACGTGCCCAGCGCCCGCAGGTCGTCGGCGTAGACACGGCTGGCCAGCGTGCCCACGACCCCAGCGGCGAGCGTGGCCAGAAAGGCGAGCGTGACGAGGCCCCCCAGCCAGCGGCTCCCTCGCCAGAGCCGATCGCCACCGGCCGCCGCCACCAGCATCGAGAATGGGAGGCCGAGGAGCAGGTAGCGGGCCTCGACGCGCGCCGGGTAGAGGATGTTCTGGGACAGCGACAGGCCATACAGCGCCAGGGGGAAGCCCAGCGCCACCGCGAGCGCGAGCGAGCGACTCGTCGACCGACGAAGCTCCAGGCAGCCTGCCACCACGAGAACCAGCCACGGCAGCGCGAGGGGCGCCCACCGCTCCACGTCCGCGGAGACACCGGCCGCGGTGAGCAACGCCCAGAGGAGCAGAAAGTCCAGGCCACTCAGCGCGGGCTCGCTCAGGCCCGGCGACCGTTCGCGGGCGTACTGCCACAGCCAGGGCAGGTAGGCGAGCGCCGCGACGCCCAAACTCAGGAGAAGCTGCGACACGGCGACGGGGCGAGGGGGCGTCCGG
>JACPQP010000144.1 GCA_016190465.1 Chloroflexota bacterium | reverse complement strand
CTCCCCCTCTCCGCGTCGGATCCACTCAGGAACGGCGGGCAGGGGGTGAGGTCGGCCCCGGTGTCGCCGTGCGAGGCTCCAAAGTTAGCGCACATGGGGCGAGAGGGTGAGGTCCCCCCCGGAACTCCCGACGAGCTCGCGGTCGGCCTGGTGGAGTGGCTGCGGCGCGGCGAAGGTCCAGCCGACTCGGCGGTGGGATCGCTCGATCCCTCCCGGCGCGCCGAGCTGCTGGCCGACCTTCTCGGTCAGTTGATGCGGGCGGCCCCGACGCCGATCGGGATCGCGATCGACGACGCCGAAGGGGTTGATGGTGCCAGCCTGGCGTTGCTGGCGCGGGTCATCGCCGAGCCGATGGGCGTCCGGGGGCTGCTGCTGACGACCAGCGGCCCGGCCTGGTCACCGTCCTGGCCGACTGCCAGTGTCCTCCGGTTGAGCGACCTGGGACCGGATGACCTCCAGGTGCTGCTCACTGCCGCCCTGGGTGATGGCGAAATCGACGTCGAGGCGAGCCGAGCGCTGGGCGAGGCCGCTTGTGGGAATCCCCTGGCGCTCGCCGAGCTGGTCTGGTCGTACCGGGCCACGGGGCAGCTTCCGAAACCCCGGGCCGGCGGGGTCGCCGGCACGATCCTGGCGCTCGCCCAGGCGCGGATCGACGCCGTGGATGAGGCCGCGAAGCGCGTCCTCCAGGTCGGCGCGGTGATGGGGCCGATGTTCCGTGTCTCGATCGTCGGTCAGGTCCTGGGCGAGCAGGTCCTGGGCGAGGGGACGGATGTCGCGGGCGCCGTGGCCCGGTTGCGCCGGCGAGACTTGCTGGTCGGGAGCGGCGACCAGGTGTGTTTCACCCAGGCGGCGATCCGGAACATCGCCTACGAAGGAATGCTGTTGGCCGAGCGGCGGCACCTCCACGCCACGATCGGCCGCGCGCTGGAAGCAGCGGGGATCGATGACCCCCACCTCCTCGCGCACCACTACGGGCTGGGGTCGGATGACGCGGCGGCCGTGGCCGCGCTCTGGCGAGCGGCCGAGAGCGCTCTCGCCGCCGGCGACGCGTCGTCGGCGCTCGACCGCCTCCGTGAGGCGGTTCGGCGTCTGGGCGACCGGGACGAGCTGGCCGGGGTCCATCGAGCGACGCTGCTCGGCCGGACGGCCGACATCGTGGCGATTGGTGGCGACCTCGACCAGGCGGCGGCGACGTTCGCGAAGGCCGTGGCCACGGTGGAGAGCGGTCTGCGGCGCGCCGATCTCCGGCGGCGCCAGGCGCTGCTCGAGCACCGGCGTGGCGACGACGAGGCTGCGCTCGACCTCCTCCTGTGCGCGCGCGATGACGTCACCCTGGCCGAGCTCGACGCCGTCGAGCCGGTCGAGGCGGTCTTCACGGCGCTAACCTCCCTGACCGCCACGACCGCGCGGATCCACCTGGACCGGGGCTGGATCGAGGGTGCCATCGGGGAGACCCGCCAGGGGTTGGAGCTGCTGTCGCACCTGAGCCTGGCGGCAGGGCAGATCGCTCCCGCGCGACAGTCGCTGGCAGAGACGAATCTGGTGCTTGCCGAGGCGTTGCTGCGCACAGGAGACCTGGACGGCGCGGCCGTCCACGCGGACGCGGCGCGGGTCGCGTACGGTGAGCTCCATGACCTCGCCGGCGGCCTGCGAGCCGATCTGGCGATGGCCCGGGTACGTGCCGCCTCGGGGAATCGCCCCGAGGCGCGGGCGCGCCTGGAGGCCGTGCTGGCGCTGGCACGCCGCCTGGGCGACCGGGAGGGGGTGGCGGCCGCGGAGGGAGCGCTGAGCGCGTGTCTGGTCACGTAGCGGAGAACGCTGATGCGACTTGTCCCCCTCGACGAAGTTGAGCCGGGCCGGCCGCTCGGCCAGGCGCTCTACAACGAGCGCGGCGACGTGCTGGCCCAGCGGGGGGTTGTCATCGACGCACCGCTGCTGGCCGCGATCAAGGCGCGCGGCTACTCAGCCCTCTTCGTCGACGATGCGCAGACCGAGGGCATCGAGATCGCCGATCCGCTGTCACCCGAGACCCGGGCCCGGGCAACCAGGGCGACGCGCGATACGATCGCCGTCGGCGAGCAGGCCGTGCAGCAGCTCGGCCCCGACATCGTCCGACGAGCGTCCCAGCTTCCCCGTTCCAACGAGCTCCAGCGGCTGATCGGCCAGAGTGTGCCGGTCGACGGGGTGTTCGCGTCGGCTCAGTCGATCGTCGAGGAGGTTCTGGACGCGCCGACGGTGCTCGGCCTGAACGCGATCAAGTCGCAGGACAGCTTCGCCTTCGCCCACGCCATCGAGGTCGCCTCGGTGGCGGTTATGGTCGGGCGGAAGCTGGGGCTCAAGCCGCCCGACCTGAAGCGGCTGGGGCGCGGGGCGCTGCTCCACGACATTGGTCAGGTCTTCACCGGGGACACCGTCGACGGCAAGACGGAGGCCCCCACCCCCGCCGATATCGAGCAGGTGAAGCGCCACACGCGCCTGGGTTACGATTTCCTCCAGAACGTGCCGGACTTCGACATCCTGATGAACCACATCGCCTATCAGCACCACGAATGGCACAACGGGAAGGGATACCCACGCGGGCTAGTCGGCGCCGATCGGGTGGATCGCCACGCCAGCGCGCCGTCCGGACAGATCCTGCTCATCGCCCAGCTCACCAGCATCGCCGATATCTACGATGCCCTCTGCTCGGACCGCCCGTTTCGTGCGCGGCTCCCCCGGGAGCTCGCGATGTCGCTCATCCGCCGGATGGCCGGGGTCACCTTGCACGCCGAGCTCCTTCAGCTCTTCTTCGAGATCGTGCCGGTCTTCCCCACCGGCTACCCCATCCGCGTATTCGGCGGCGCGCTCAGCGCCTGGAAGGGCGTGGTCGCCCGGCTGGGGTCGCCGGATATCAATCGCCCGGTCGTCCGCCTGTTCACTAAACCGGATGGCACCGAGGTCGAGCCCTTCGACGTGGACCTGGCAACCGACACCACCGCCCGGCTGATGACCGCACCGGCCAGACCGCCGCGCCCAACCTGACGCATGGGGCCCATCCTGGCGGGGTTTGGGGTGTCCCCAAAACCATCAAAAACTTTCTGATACCTACTTAGCGGCCTCGCTCGCGCATGGTTTCCTTCCTGGCGGTGATCAGCCGGAGCGTCTCGGTCGGGGGAGCGGGAGTACGGCGACATCGTCCATGGGGTAATCATCGACGTGCCATTACTCCTGGCGGGCCCCCAGTTTCCGCGCCAGACGGGCCTCGTCCAACTGACGGCTGGCACGCACCCACGCCGAGATCCCCTCGGGGGTCTCCCATTCGGGATAGTCGGCCGGATCAAGTATGCCGGCGGTCTTACGCAAGGCGGCCGAGAGCGCCTCCCGAGCCAGTTTCTCCCGGATAGCCTCTTCCACGAAGTGGCTGCGCTTCCGTTTTCCCGCCACCCGATCCACCTGGCTGAGGAGTTCCTCCGGTAAGACAATGTGTGCCCGTGCAGTCATCCGAGTCCTTGCCTCCGCTGAGAAAACCCACGAGAAGACACACAAATAGTACCACTGGCGCAGTTGCGGGTCAAATCGACCGCCCATCGGGTCCAGCGGTGGGTTCTTCCGTAGCTGGTCGCCGGTCTTTTCCTCCTTGACAACTATTCGCTTCTGCGCTACTATTGCCTCGATGGCAATCCTTGCCCTGGAGCGATCGGGTGACTCTCTCCTCGCAAGCATTCGATCAGGCGTGGGTCGTGTTTAGCCGCTTGATGCGCGCCGGCCGCCTCAAGCAGGCGGCCTGGATCGAGATGGACCTCACGATGGCGCAGACGAAGGCGCTCTTCGTGGTCTGCACCGTGGGGATGATCCACGGTCGCGATCTGGCGCAGGCGCTCGGCATCGGGCAGCCGGCCGTCTCGAAGCTCGTCGACCATCTCGTGGAGCGTGGGTACGTCCGCCGCGACGAGGACACCGAGGACCGGCGGCTGATCTGGCTGCGCCCGACCGACAGTGGTCAGGCGCTCTACGATCGAATGACCGTCACCAGCCGCGAGGCTTTGCGCGCGATTCTCGACACGCTGGACGAGCGCGAGCTCGCCCTGGTCACCGAGGCATTGACCATCCTGGCCCGCGCCGCCGAAGGGCTTGCCAAGCAACGGGGATCGCCTGAGGAGGTTGAGGGCACGTGATCCGGACACCATCGCACCCCACGACGGCCAGCGCGACCAGCTTCCACGAGTTACCCCGGCGCGCCTTCTTCGCCACCATCGCCGGTCTGATGCTGGCGATGCTGCTCGCCGCGCTCGACCAGACCATCGTCGGCACCGCGATGCCGCGCGTCGTCGCCGAGCTCGGTGGGTTCGAGCACTACACCTGGGTTATCACGGGTTACATGGTCGCGTCGACGGTCGTCGTCCCGATCGTCGGCAAGCTCTCGGACCTGCACGGGCGCAAGCCCTACTACCTGCCCGGCGTCGCCCTGTTCCTCCTCGGCTCGGCGCTGTGTGGCGCCGCGCAGGATATGACCCAGTTGATCGTGTTCCGGGGCATCCAGGGGCTCGGCGCGGGCATCGGGCAGGTGATGGCCTTCACCACCATCGGCGATCTGTTCCCACCGGCCCGGCGCGGCCGGGCGCAGGGGATCATGGCCAGTGTCTTCGGCCTCGCCTCGATCCTCGGGCCGACGGCCGGCGGCTACATCACCGACAACCTCTCCTGGCGCTGGGTCTTCTACGTGAACCTGCCGCTGGGATTGCTCGCCCTCACGGTGCTGGCCCTGGCGTTCCCGAACATCAAGCCGAACCGCCCGCATCGGGGCATCGACTTCCGCGGCGCGCTGCTGCTGACGGCGGGGGTCGTGCCGCTCCTGCTCGCGGTCAGTTGGGGCGGGAACCGCTACGCCTGGGCCTCGCCGACCGAGCTCGCGCTGTTCGCCGCGGCGATCTTCTTCGCGGCGCTCTTCGTGTGGAACGAGTCGCGCGCGGCCGAGCCGATCCTGCCGCTCCACCTCTTCCGGAACCGAATCCTCGTCGTCTCGCTCGGCACGATGTTCCTCACCGCGATCGGCATGTTTGGCTCGATCCTGTTCATCCCGCTCTTCATCCAGGGCGTCATCGGCGCCTCCGCCACTACCAGTGGGAACATGCTGACCCCGATGATGTTCTCCTTCATCATCGGCTCCACCGTCTCCGGTCAGCTCCTTAACCGGACCGGGCGCTACAGGGCCCAGGCGATCGTCAGCCTGGCCATCGTGACGATCGGCATGGTCCTGCTCTCGACGATGGACAGCCAGACCGCCCTGGGCACCGCCATCGCGTATATGGTCGTGGTCGGCATCGGGATGGGCGGGACGATGCCGGTCTTCAGCGTCGTCAGCCAGAACGCGGTGCCCTACGCCGAGCTGGGCGTGGTGACTTCGGCGTCCTCGTTCTTCCGCACGATCGGCGGCTCGATCGGCGCGGCGGTGATGGGCAGCCTGCTGACCAATCGCTTTGTGGTATCCTTCCCCGAGAACCTGGCGTCGGCGGTCGGTCCCGACCGGCTCCGGTCGCTGCCGCCCCAGCTCCTGCACGCGTTCGACAACCCGCAGGCGCTGTTCGCCCGCGACAGCGCGGGCAGCTCATCGCAGTTCGGGCAGGTGCTCACCCAGCTCGGTCCTGACGGCAAAGCGATCGGCGAGGCGATCATCCTCGCGGTGCGGCTCTCGCTGTCCGACGCTATCCACACCGCCTTCCTGGCCGGCGCCGTGCTCGCCGCGCTCGGGCTGGTGCTGGCGTTCTTCCTGAAGGAGATCCCGCTCCGCCGCTCCAATCGCCCCGAAGTGGGCGAGGCGGAGGGCGCGGTGACACCGGCCGTCAGCCGCTGATTGCTGACTGCTACTCTCCTAGCTCAGGTGCGTGGCAGTTCACCCAGTCGAGGATTCCCGTTCCCTGTGCCGCTGGCCCGCCCGCCGCCTCTCTTCCTCGAGTCGTTCGGCCACGAAGTCGCGAAGCAGCGCCTGGTATCCCCTGTGCCACCGGCGCGCGAGTGCCTTGACCTGCCGCAAGGTGGCCGCGTCAAGATGGATGACCACCGGCGTCGTCTCCGGCGGCGGCGGTAACTCCTCCGCCCCGAGTGGCTCCCCCTGGTCCCACAGCGCATCGCTCAACTCGTGGGTGCTCCAGAAGGCGTGCTCCTCGGCCTCGCTCGTGAACGCGGGGATCTCTTCCAGGCCATGAATTGTTGGCAGCAGTGCCTCCTCGGCTTCCTCGGGGCTGATGCCGTGCTCGGCGATGTGGTCGACGTTGCCCTCATCCCAGTCGAACATACCGACCGGCGATTCCTTCCGCGCGCTACACCCACCGGCTTCGGTCCCATTCTACTATGGAGGTATCAGAAAGTTTTTGATGGTTGTGGGGACACCCCAACCCCCGCCAGGACGGGCTGCGGCCCTTCCTGGACCTTCCCGAGACGGGGATCAGAGCGTTCTGGATGGTTTTGGTGACACACCAAACCCACGCCAGGACGGTATGCGGCCCTTACTGGACCTTCCCGGTGCCGTTATGGGACTT
>JACPQP010000004.1 GCA_016190465.1 Chloroflexota bacterium | reverse complement strand
CGCTTCCGCCGCTGCCACAAAGCGCCGCGTTCGCTCGTCGAGCGATGGGGCCAACAACTCGAACCTTCTCTTGATTCCAGCCGTCTCAATCATACCGACAATGATAGCTCACGCTGCGCGAAATTGCTACACTTATTCCTGGACAACCCCTAACTGATACCTACTTAGAGGCCGCCGGCCAGGACGACCGGCTCCGGGTGGAGGCCCGAGGGATCGGTATGACCGGCCCCGAGCGGTTCGGCGGAACCGACGAGCGCCGCCCGGACCAGGTCCGGGCTGGGGTAGGCGCCGTTCGCGGACAGATACGTCTTGATGGCGAGCGCGGCGGCTCCCGCCACGTGCGGTGTCGCCATCGACGTACCAGAGAGGGTGGCGTAGCCGCTGCCCTTGTAGGTCGAGAAAATGCTGACGCCGGGCGCCCCGATGTCGACGATACTCCCGCTGTAGTTGCTGAAAGTGGCGAAGGTGTCGTCAGCGCCGTAGGAGGTGGTGCAGAGACTCCCACCGGATTCCCCATTGCAGTCGGCGAGCGCCGAGACGGTGATGACCTCGGGGTAGGAGGCCGGAACGCTCGACGCGGCGTCCGTGCCGGCGTTGCCGGCGGCGACGACGTAGGTCACCCCGGCGGCGACCGAGCCACAGATCGCCGTGTGAAGCGCGTCGCCGTTGGTGTAGCCGCAATTGCCGTCGCTCGAGCCACCGCCCCCCAGGCTCATGTTGGCGACCTTGATGGTGTCGGCCCGCTGCGTCACCCAGTCGACGCCGGCGATGACGCCCGACCAGGTCCCGCTGCCGCTACGGCTCAGGACTTTGACCGCGTAGAGCCTCACCTCGGGCGCGACGCCGCGGACGCCGATCGCGTTGTCGAGCGCGCCGATGGTGCCGGCCACGTGGCTGCCGTGGCCGTTGTCGTCGTTGCCGTTCTTCGTGCCGGTGACGAAGGTGACGTTGCCGGCAATGTTCGCCGCCAGGTCCGGGTGCTTGAGGTCAATACCGGTGTCGATGACGGCGACCCCGATGCCCGTCCCGCGGTTTGCCGAGTTCAGCCCGACGCGGCTGATGCCGGTCGGGATCGTCTGCGCGGGCTGCGTGGCGGCACCGCCGCTCGGTTTGCCGGCGGCCCCCGGCAGTGCCCGGACGACCCGGTCGGGGCTGACGAAGGCGACCCGCGGGTCGCTCTGAACGGCGCCAAGGCGGTTGGCGGGGATGACGGCCGAAAACCCCCGCAGCGCCGCGCGGTAGACGTGACCGACGCTGAGGCCATGGCGCCGGGCCAGGTCCTGGCCGATCGCATCCGGGTCGCCGGCCCCATCCTTGAGGACCAGGATATAATGATCGGGGACGACCTCATCGGGGGGTCCGGCCGGCGCGGCGCCGGCCGCGGGCACGAGCGCGGCCATCAGGAGCGCTATCAGTAGCGTAGAGACGAGCGCAGCCACCACCGTGGCTCGTCGCGGAGCCTGGGACATGTCGAGACCTCCTTGTGTTGGCCCTCACGCGGGCGATACGAGATCGCTATGGCCAGACGCCGTTGGCCAGACGGGATCGAGCGCGGGTTGCCAGGCGCGAGGCGTGCGCGGCGCGCATCGCATCGCGGTCACGACGAGCGAGGGAGACTGCACACTGGACCGGTCGGACACCTGCCAGTAAACATAATAGCACAGGAGGGCAGGCGCGTCAATAGGAGGAATTTCATGCCAGAATCGAAGACAACGAGGAAGAGGGTCCTGATCACCGGCGCGGCCGGCGCGGTCGGCCAGGGGGTTCGTCCGCTTCTTCTCCCGCGCTACGCGCTGCGCGTGATGTTCCACCGGACGGCGGCGCCGACCGATCCGGACGAGGAGGTCGTCCGGGGCGACATCCGCTCGCTGGACGACGTGCGCCGGGCCGTGGCCGGGGTGGATGCGATCGTCCACCTGGCGGCGAACCCCCACGTGGAGGCGCCCTGGGCCGACGCCCTGGCGATCAACATCGCCGGCACCTACCACGTGTACGAGGCGGCGCGCGAGCTCGGCGTCCGCAAGGTGGTCTTGGCCAGCACGAACCACGTCAGCGGGTACTACGAGCTGGAGGGACAGCGGTGGGTCACGCCCGAGATGCCGGTTCGTCCCGACGGCTACTACGGCGCCAGCAAGGCCTTCGGCGAGGCGCTCGGCCGCTACTACGCCGACGCCTTCGGCCTGTCCATCATCTGCCTGCGGATCGGCTCCTTCCAGCCGCGTCCCCAGGATCGGCGCCACCTGTCGACCTGGCTGAGCCCGCGCGACCTGGCCCAGCTCACCTGGCGGGCGATCGAGAGTGACGTGCGCTTCCTGGTGTGCTACGCCATCTCCGGCAACACCCGCCGCTACTGGGACATCACCAGCGCGCAGCGGGTCCTCGGCTACGAGCCCGAGGACAACGCCGAGGAGTTCGCGGGGGAGCTGGAGCAATCGACGGAGATCGACATGACCGACGACTTCGATGCCCCCCTGCCGGAAGATGTGCTCAAGACCTTCGAGGCCGGCTAATCGTTTTCCGTCGATCTCGCCGGGCCGAGATCTGACGAGCCGGGGCGGGAAGACTTCGGCACCCCCTTCGCGCGTTCGAACGAGATCTCACTTGACCAGCGCGTCGACGGCCAGGAGAATCCTGCCGTACCCGGAGATCTCGCCGGTCCCCATCAGGCTCGCCGTCTTCGTCGCGCCCGCCGTGAGATCGTTCACGGCGCCAAGCAGGATGCCCGCGAGTTCGTCTCCTTTGAGGAACGCAGCCTGCACGGTGAAGCTGTGGGACGACGCGTCGCCGTTCGTGACCTCGACGTCGATCATCGGCAAACCGAGGGCCGTCTTCACCGCCGGCTTGCCAACCTTGATCTTGGTGGCCGCCGTCGCGCTCGCGGTGGTCTTCGCTTCCAACACCAGCTTCATTTGACTTTCCAGGCTGCCACGCCATAGCATGCACCATACCAAGCTACAGATCAATACCCCTCCCTACTGAGTGGTGGGCCACCGGAGGCAGCTTGTCTTGCCGCAGCACGTGGTGGTATGATGAGATAGCATACCGATAGTGCCGCAGGGGGGAACTGATGCCGACGTTGAAGGTTGCGGTGAGCATCGACGCCGAACTGTTGCGAGAAGTCGACCGCTGGGTATCCGCCGGCGAGTTTCCTAATCGCAGTCAGGCGGTGCGGGCCGCATTGGCCCGGCTTCGGGAGGAGCGTGCCCGTCGCCACTCGCTGTTGAGCGAGCTGGCCAGGCTGGAGCCTGCCGAGGAGCGTGCCCTCGCCGAGGAGTGGCTCCAAGGGGAAGCATCTTGGCCCGAATACTGAGGGGTGGGATCTACTGGGCAGACCTCGATCCCGTTCGCGGCCACGAGCAGGGCGGCGCCCGACCTGTGCTCGTGCTCAGCCACGACCTTTTCAACGACCGCTCGGGGACGGTCATCGCCCTGACGATCACCAGCCAGCCACAGCGAGTTGCGTACCCTCTGACCTGGAAGATCCCTCCGGGCATCCTGCCGAAGGATTCCTGGGTGAAGATATCCCAGATCCGGACGCTGTCGACCGAACGACTGAGAGATCACCTCGGTCAGCTCGGCGAGCACGACCTTGACGAGATCGTGAGCGGTCTCGTGCAGCTCATCCGCTGAGCTACTCCAGCACGAACACCCCCTTCCCCGTCGTCTGGGTGTCGAACAGGCGGTAGGCGTCGGCTGCCTGGTCCAGCGTGAACCGGTGGGTCAGCAGGCGGTGGAGCGGAATCTTCCGGTCGGCGATGAAGCGGGCGCACTCCTCCTGGCCGAGGGTGCTGAACGTCCACGAGCCGTAGATCGTGAGCTGCTTGTGGATGATGTCCGGGCTGATCTCGAACGTCGTCGTGTTGCCCTCGCCGACGAAGCAGACGCGGCCCCAGATGCGAGCGCTCTTCACCGCGGCGACCCGCGCCGCCGGCTGGCCGGTGCAGTCGAGCGTCGCGTCGGCTCCCTCGCCATGGGTCAGCTCGCGGATAGCCTGGACCGGGTCGACCTGGCGCGGGTCGAGCACGACCTCGGCGCCGAACTGCGTCGCCAGCTCGCGCCGCTCGGCCGAGGGGTCCACCGCGACGATGCGCGCCCCCATCGCCCGGCCGAGCAAGGTGCCGCTCAGCCCCACTGGCCCCTGCCCGAAGATGGCCAGCGTGTCCCGGCCGGAGGCGTCCAGCCGCTTCAGCGCTATGT
>JACPQP010000154.1 GCA_016190465.1 Chloroflexota bacterium | reverse complement strand
GGCGCGGACCTCTCCCCCCTTCCCGCCGTTCCTGAGCCGGGCCCGACGCGGGGTGGGGGATGGCGGCTCCCCCGCCCCGCGGCGGATCCACTCAGGAACGGCGGGACGGGGGTGAGGTCAGTCCCCGGTCCCGCCGTGCGAGGCCCTAAGTTTACGCCCATGGGGCACCCACAGGGGGACGCCCCGCCCTCCGGCCACCGCCAGACGATGGGCCAGGGTTGTTTCCTTGACCTTCACGGCGAAGAGAGGCCGGGGCAACGCTCCTCAGGAGGGATAGGCGGTCGTTTCGAGGTACGGGTACTTCTCCTCCACGTCCGGCTGGAGCTCGGCGCCGAGGCCGGGGGCGGCGGGGACCTCGACCAGGCCGCGGTTGTGGCCGTCGTTGCCGACGGCGACGGGCGTAGTGAGCAGGTCCGAGAGCAGCGGGTTGTAGCCCTGGCAAAACTCGAAGATGGTGCAGTTGGGCGTCGCCGCGGCGAACTGGAGGGAGGCCGCCCACAGCAGCGCCGAGCCCCACACGTGCGGGTTGACGACGATGCCCCGCGCGTGGGCGAGCGCCGCGATCCGCCGGCACTCGGTGAGGCCGCCGGCGATGGCGATGTCCGGCTGGAGGACGTCGGCAGCGCGAGCGTCGAGGATCGCCTGGAAGGCGAAGCGCGTCTGCTCGTTCTCGCCGGTCGCGATGGGGATCGGCGTCCGCTGGCGCACCTCGGCCAGCCCCTGGAGATCGTCGTCGGCGATCACCGGCTCCTCGAACCAGGCGATGCGGAACTCCTCGGCCCCGCGGGCGAGCGCCACGGCCTGGCTCACCGTCAGGGCGCCGTGAGCATCCATCATCAGGTCGACGCGGGGGCCGATGGCTTCGCGCACCTCGCGAAGGCGCCGGATCGAGCGGCCCGGGAACTCCTCGTCGTCCAGGCCGCCCACGCGCATCTTCACCGCCGTGAATCCCTTCTCGACGTAGCCTGCCAGCTCGGGTCCCGCCTGGCTCGGTCCCGCCCAGCCGCCGCTCGCGTAGGCCCGGATGCGGTCGCGGACGCCGCCACCCAGCAGCCGGTAGATCGGGATGCCCAGCGACTTCCCCGAGATGTCCCACAGGGCGACGTCGACGCCGCTGATGGCGCACAGGACCTCGCCGCGGACGTTGTGCCCGTGGTAGGGGCGCCCGTGCTTCAGCGCCAGTTCAGTTCGGGACCCGCTGTACATCCGCTCCCAGAGGTACTCGACTCGCGTCGGGTCCTGGCCAACCAGCGTGGGCTTCAGCCGCGTCTCGACGATCGCCTGAATCACCGGCGGGGACCCCTTCGCCTCGCCGTAGCCGGTGATTCCGTCGTCGGTCTCGACGACGACGATGGCGGCGTCGAACTTCACCGAGGTGCCGAAGTCGCTCCGCCAGCGGCGCTCGGGTGGGATGGGTGCGGAGAGGAGCATGGTCCGAACATTCGTGATCTTCATCGTGCGACCTCAATCTAAACAGTGGCCAGCGCGGGGATGACCCGCTCCGCAAACAGTTGCACCGGCTCGACGTCGGCCCAGTCGGGCATGCGGAAGATGGCGTATTGCACGCCGGCCCGGGCGTATTCCCGGTAGATCTCGACGAGCTGCTCCGGCGTCCCGACGAGAATGCCGCTGCCGGGGATGAAGTCGCGCAGGCGGTCGCGCTTCGCCGCGACCTCGGCCTCGTCCCGGCCGACGACCACGGTGGTGAAGTTGGAGCGGGTGATCTCCCCGTACGGCCGGCCGAGGCGATCGCAGTGGGCGCGCAGGATGTCGAGGCGGTGCGCCACCGTCGCGGGGTCGCCGGCGACGTTGCACCACTGGGCGTACCGGGCAACCAGGCGCAGGGTGACCCTCTCGCCGCTGCCGCCGATCAGGATCGGCGGGTGGGGCTGCTGGAGCGGCGCCGGGCTGTCCTTTACCTGGTCGAGGCGGTAGTAGCGCCCCGCGAAGGTGGCGGGCCGCTCTGTCCAGAGCTTGTGGATCACCTGGAGGGCCTCCTCCAGCCGCTTCATCCGCTCGCCGATCTCCTCGAACTGGCCCCAGCCGTAGGCCTCGTACTCGCGCCGGTGCCAGCCGGCGCCGAGCCCGAGGATGGAGCGGCCGTGGCTGATGAGGTCGAGGGTGGTGGCCATCTTGGCGACCAGGGCGGGGTTGCGGTAGGGCACGCCGAGGACGAGCTGGCCCAGGCGGATCCGGCGGGTGATCGCGGCGATGGCGCTCAGGGTGGTGAAGCACTCTAGCACGGGCTCCGGGTACGGGTGGGCGGAGTAACCGCCTTCGTAGAGGAAGTGGTCGTAGAGCCAGAGGGAGTCGAAGTCGCTCTCGTCGGCGGCGCGGGCCACCGCCGCGACCGCGTCCCACGGGTTGCCGGTCGGCCCGGCTGAGTACGGGTTCACCTGGAGACCGAACCGCATGACGTCCTCCTCGTGCGCTGCTGACGGCTATGCTAGCAGAAAATGAGGTGGAGGTGGGGAACGGCCCTCATCCCCCAGCCCCTTCCCCCAATCCTGCTCATCGTTATACATGACTGAAAGCTCCCAGAGGGAGAGGGACCGGAGTTCCCCTCTACCTCCTGCCCCCTTCCCCCACTCGGGGGGGGAAGGGGGAGGACGTCTCCCCCTCTCCCCTGGTGGGAGAGGGGGCAGGGGGAGAGGGGGTGACGGCCCTCTTCCCCCAATCCCGAGGGAAGGCGAGCCGGCCCTCCGCGGGCCAAAAGGTGCTTGACAGCGCGGGCCGGCCTCGGTAGGGTTACGTGCGAACGGACAACGCGGTGGCGAAGCAGGAGGGGAGAATGCCCACGACGAAGATCGTCATCATCGGCGCCGGCAGCGTGACCTTCGGCCCACGGATGATCGCGGACGCGGTGCTCAGCCCGGCGCTGCGTGGCAGCACCCTCGTGCTGGTGGACCTGGATGCCGAGCGCCTGCAAACCATGGCTGCCTACGCCCAACGTCTGAACGAGGCCGCCGGCGCCGGCCTCCGCATCAAGCACGTCCTGGACCGAAAGCAGGCGCTGGAGGGGGCGGAGTTCGTGATCGTCTCCGTCGCCATCAAGCGCAACGAGCTCTGGAAGCAGGACTTCCAGATCCCCCTCCGGTATGGCATCAAGCAGGTGCTGGGCGAGAACGGCGGGCCGGGTGGTCTGTCTCACGCGCTGCGCAACATCCCGATGATCCTCGAGATCGCCCGCGACGTCGAGGAGCTGTGCCCCAACGCTCTGCTGCTGAACTTCAGCAACCCCGAGAGCCGGGTCACCCTCGCCTTGAGCCGTTACTCGAGGGTGCGCGCCGTCGGCCTGTGCCACGGCATCGGCATGGGCTACCGGAGCGTCGGCCAGATCACCGGCCTGCCCGCCGACGACCTCTTCGGGATCGCGGCCGGGCTCAACCACTTCTCCTGGTTCCTGGACATCCGTCGCCGGAGCACCAGTGAGGACGTCTACCCGCTCCTGCGCGAGGCCGACGCGAGCTACGACCCGACGTACTACCCGCTGACCCGGCGATTGCTCCGATGGTATGGCCTCTACCCGCACCCCAGCGACGACCACATCGGCGAGTACCTCCCCTTCGCCGGTGACCTCTGTGGGCTGCACGGCTACGACTTCGACCGGGCCGATCGCCACCGGGGGAGCGCCTGGGAGCGCATCCAGAGGGTGGTGTCCGGCGAAGAGGAGGCCCCCTTGCCGCCCGGAGCAACCGCTGGCGGCGACGATCGGCCGCGTCTGCGGCCCTCGGGCGAGTACGCCATTCCGATCATCGCCGCGACGCTCGCCAACCGGCACGACCTGATCGAGGCGGTAAACATCCGAAACGACGGGCTGATTGCCAACCTGCCCGACTGGGCGATCGTGGAGGTCCCGGCCGTGGTCGGCCGGGACGGCGTCCGGGGGCTGAAGATCGGGGCACTGCCGGCGGGGATCGCGGCGCTGCTGAACACCCAGATTGGCGTGCAGGACCTGGTCGTGGAGGCGGCAGTGCACGGCTCGCGCGAGCTGGCGCTCCAGGCGCTGCTCATGGACCCGGTGGTGAACAGCGCGCGCAAGGCGGAGGCGCTGCTCGACGACATCCTCACCAGCCACGCCGAGTATCTACCGCAGTTCGCCTCTTAGGGAGGCCGGAACTTGCCCGCCATAGGCGGAGGCCTCCCGC
>JACPQP010000030.1 GCA_016190465.1 Chloroflexota bacterium | reverse complement strand
GGGCGGAGCCCGTCCTGGACCTTCCCGGGACGCAGGTGAACTTTCCGAGACCTACTTAAGTCCGTAGCCATCAGTCATCAGCAGTCAACTGATTACTGACGACTACTTTCCCCGAAGGCGCTATAATCACCATAGTCACCGCGCGGCGTGCTCGCGGACACCGTGTACTGGTGCCATGGGAGGCCCACCGCATCAGACGAGGCTGCCGGAGAGGACAGAGGCTATGGTGACCACCAGGAAGAAACTTCACCGCCTGGTAGATGAGCTGCCTGCTGACGAGTTACGTGCCGCAGAGCGGTACCTCGAGTACCTGCGAAACATGGCCGATCCGCTGGTTCGAGCGCTCATGGAAGCTCCCGAAGACGACGAGCCACTGACACACGAGGAGGACGCCGCGGTCCGCGAGGCCGAGGAGGAGATCGGCCGCGGGGAAGGGATCCCCTGGGCCAACGTGCGTCGGCGTCTGCTCCAGACTGAAGAGACCGGTTGATGCCCTGGGGCCTGATCGTCGCGCCGCGAGCCGAGAAAGCTGGGTGGGAGACTCGATGTCTGACGGGATCGTCGCGCACCTCAAGGGATTGACCCTGGCCGACCTCGCCGGCAAGATCAGCTTCAGCGCCGATCAACTTGCCGAGATCAGCGGGGTATCGCGGCGGCAGCTCGCCTACTGGGGGCAGCGCGGCATCATCCCCGCCGACAGCCGGTACTCGCTGGAAGCCGTCGAAAAGGTCGTGTTGATCAAGCGCGCGCTGGATAGCGGCGCCACCCTCTGGCGGGCCATCCAGTTGGCGGAGCGGTACCTGGGGGACCGCCGGGCGCGCGAGGAGGCGCTCGCGCACATGTCCGAGGATGAGCTCAGGAAGGCGCTCGACGACCAGCTCCTCAGACTCCAGACGCTGGCCGGCCGGCTGCGCGATCTGCTCCCCATCCACACGGGGATCGTCCGGCTGATGCGGCTTGCCCGAGAGCTCGAACAGCTCGAGCTGGACGATCTGCTCAGCCGGCCGACCCTGGGCGGGTCTCTTCCGCAACAGACTCGCGACCTGGAGCTCGCCATCGGCCGCCTCGAAGAGTTGCTCCACGAGCTGGAGACCGCGGTCGCCAGGGCATAGGCACGCCGATCAAGCCTCCGTTAGCTCGCCCCCCGCGTCGCGCTGCTCCGACGGGTCAGTCGAGTAGCCCTCTGGGCTGCCACACCACCATGGGTGCGCCGCCGCTCTTACGGAACCAGGCGCGATGCTCCGACGGCGAACACCAGATCGCGAAACCCTTCTGCCCGAGCAGGCACCTTGATTCGTCCATTCTCGAGTCATTCCTGCATGGCGCTTGCGGTACTGCCGCCCACCGGGGATGCTAGAATAGCATAGCAAGTCATCACCAGGAGGATGGCTGTGACCGCTCAGGAGCTCGCCCGTCGTTGCCGCGAACTGCGGGAGGCGGCTGGCCTCTCCCAGATCGAGGCGGCCGCCATGATCGGGGTCGACCAGTCGGTCCTGTCACGCATCGAGAGCGGGGGGCGGCGCGTGGACACCTTGCTGCTCCAGCGGCTTGCCGACGCCTATGGCGTCTCGGCCGCTGCTTTCTTTGAACCGATCGCGCATCGGGAGCCGCTCGCCGCCTTCCTGCGTCGGAATGGACAGCTCGACGCGGAGGTCCGGGCCGGCCTCGAGTGGCTCCGGCAGGTCTGCGAGGAGTACACGTTCCTCCGACAGATCGAGGAGGCAGGATGACGCCAGCGTATGAGCGCGAGGCCCAGGCCCAGGCCGACGAGGTCCGAGAGCGCCTGGGCCTCGGCGACGGGGGAATACCGGACGTCTTCCACGTCCTGGAGGATCTGGCCCTGCACGTGGCCCGGCGTCCGGTCGGCGCTTCTGTCGACGGCGCCTATGTGGCGCTGCCGGGAAGCCAGGAGGGGGTCGCCCTGATCAACACCGACACGACCCTCGGGCAGCAGCGCTTCACGGGAGCCCACGAGCTTGCCCACCACCTGTTCGACCGAGAACGGGAGACCCTCGTCGACGAGGACGTCTGGGCCCTCCACCGGCCAACCTTTGAGCGTCGGGCGAACTCCTTTGCCGCCCACCTGCTGATGCCGCCACGGGGCGTTCGCACCTGGGTCGAGAGGGTCGCGCGAGGGCCGCTGGAGCCCGGGTTCGTCGTCGAGATGATGTACCACTTCGGCGTGAGTTTCGCGGCGGCGCTTCGCCAACTCGAAGCCCTCCAGTATCTCTCCCCGCGCACGAGCCAGCGCATCGACGACGCGCTTCGCGGTCGCCTTCGGCAAATGGCGCTCCGCCTGGGTTACCCACCCCACCTGGTCTCACCGACACGCGACATCGTCCTGCCGCGCGACTACGTCCGACGGGCGTTCGATGCCTACGCCCAGGGACTGATCGGGGACTCACGCCTGGCCGAGCTGCTCTTCACTTCCGAACCCGATGCTCGCAGTCAGGCCGAGGCGGCGGGTGCCGTATCCCCGCTGGAGGAACCCGGCCCGGAGGCCGTCCTCGCCGATGCCTGAGGCAGCCATCTGCTTCGACACCAGCGTGCTGCGGTACTTCTCCCAGGCCGGGGCGATGGGCATCCTTGAAGCCCGTTACCGTGGCCGCGCCTGCACGTCGGAAGAGACGCGAGCAGAACTTGCCTACCAACGAGATCACGGCGTCGTGGGGCTCGACGCCGCCCTCGAGGCCCTGGACCGCTGGATAAGCTGCCTGGTCATTGACGACCCGACCGAGGTCGCCGAGTTCACCAGGCTGAAGGCGTTCTTCTCTCGTCAGCCTCACCTCGGTCGAGGCGAGGCGGCAGCCATCGTGCTTGCCCGGCGCCTCGGGGCCATCGTCGCGGTGGATGAGCGTTCGGCGAGAACCCACGCCGCCCGGGCTGGCTTGCAGGTGGTCGGCGTGATCGGAATCCTGAGGGCGATGGCCGCAGACGGGGACCTGACCTGGTCCCAGGCCGAGGGGATCTTCGCGCGAATGGTAGCCAGTGGCTTCCGCGCGCCAGCGGTCACGTTGCGAGCATCCCTGGAGAAGCTGGCGGGGAGAGACTGACCCTTTGGCAACTATCCCGCGCTGGTGGAAGCCACCGGTCCTGACGGTGAATCGGGTCAGGCAGCCCGATCTGCTCCTTCCGCCCGTTCTCGGGCACGGCGAAGGTCCGCGACGAGCAGGCTCATGCGCTCCTCACGTTCCACGCCCCAGGCCCGGAGCACGTAGGCCGGGTGGAAGGTCGCCAGCGTCGGGATGCCCCCCGGCCCGGCCTGCCACTCGCCTCGCTGGGCGGTGAGCCGAAACCCCGGGCCGATCAACGCGCTGGCGGCAACCGCGCCGAGACAGACGATCACGAGCGGGCGGACGGCATCCAGCTCCCCATCCAGCCAGATCCGGCAGGCGGCGATCTCGTCGGGCCGCGGCGCGCGGTTGCGGAGCTGCCCGCCCTCACCCCCGGCCCCTCTCCCCGTGGGCCCAGATGAGGAACGGCGGCCGGGGGTGAGGGCTGCACCTCTCTCCCGCAGCGCGGGAGAGAGGCCGGGAGTGAGGGCGGGCCGACTCTTGACCACGTTGGTCACCCAGACCGCTTCGCGTCGGATCCCCGCCGCGGCAAGGGCGCGATCCAGCAGCGCACCCGAGCGCCCGACGAACGGCCGGCCCAGCCGGTCTTCCGTCTCCCCCGGCCCTTCCCCGACGAGAAAGAGGCGTGCGTGCGGATCGCCCTCACCAAACACCGTCTGGCGTCGGACCTGCCACAGGCGACACCGCTGACAGGTCCGGTTCTCCGCCCGCAGCTCGGCAAGCCGAGCCGCGGCCCGATCGGCGCCGGTCATGCCCCCCTCCGGATGGGTGAGACAGTCGTCAGACATGCACGCGCACGCCGCGTGCGAGCAGGGGGGCGGCCGAACTCCCGTCGTCGCATTCTGCAAAACGATCGCACGCCGCGTGCGAGCAGGGGGGCGGCCACAGGGGGCCGCCCCTCCAGTGGCCTGCGCCTCCCGCGCACGTCGCGTGCCAGGGCGACTCCTCGGCGCCCCCCGCCCGTCAGGTCGCGGGAAGGTCCAGGAAGGGCGGCGCCCGTCCTGGCGGGGTTTGGGGTGTCCCCAAAACCATCAAGCACGCTCTGCTCGCCGTCTCAGGAAGGTCCAGGAAGGGCGGCGCCCGTCCTGGCGG
>JACPQP010000138.1 GCA_016190465.1 Chloroflexota bacterium | reverse complement strand
GTGGTCGCCCTGACTGGACTCGTCGAAGACGATGGGCAGACCCACGAAGCGGGCATGGTGGGCGGCCGGGGTGCCGACATTGGCGGCGTGGGCCAAGAGAGAGGAGCGGAGGATCTCCGGCAAGAGCGGACGAAAGAGGATCGGCAAGAGGGAGGGGTCCAGACGGGCGTCATCAAGCGCTCGCTGGAGACGACGCGCAATGCTCTCGGCTTTGGCCGAACTGATGGTGAGGGTCTGGACCGCAGTGATCACCGCACCGATGGTCGCCTTGTCACTGGCCAGCAAGCCGGCGATGATGACCGCCAGGCGCTTGCAGAGCGGTTTGGGGAACCCAGCGGGACGGAGGTTGGCAGTCACCCACGCCAGAACCTCCAGGTAGAGGGGCAGATCGCTCGGTGGCACGATGTCGGGATCCGGAACGGGCTGGGCAACGGCAGTGGTAGGCTAGCGCATCCTGAGCAGGTGACCACGCGCTCCACGGGCCGGCCGGGGAGAGTGGCTGCCACAGGAGCTACAAGCGCGGCGGGAGAACCTGCGGCGGGCCCGGGTGAGCGTCGGCAACCAACTGGAACGGCTGACCGAGGCGTACTTGAGCGGGGTGGTGCCGTTGGTGGAGTACCAGCGACGCCGAGTTGATCTGGAGCAGCGGACGGCGGGTCTGGAGGGGCAGGACAAGCAGTTGCAGGCGCAAGCGCAGCAGCACGCCGAACTGGCCGGCATGGTGAAGTCGATCGAGGGGTTCTGCCAGCGCGTTGGGCAGGGGCTGGCCGAGGCGACCTTCGAGCAGAGACGGCAACTGGTCGAGTTGCTGATCGACCGGGTGGTTGTGACCGAGCCGCAAGTGGAGATCCGCTACGTCATCCCGACCAGCCCGGCCGGCGAGTACACTCGTTTTTGTCATTTGCGATTGGACTACTGTGCTGACAAAGTGCTTGAGGTGCAAGAGTGGGGGAGGGGCTGGGAGGGGTCGCCGCCGCGCTACCGGCCCGCTACCCGCATGCCGTCTGAAGCCACCGCAGCCAGTCGGCCATACCGGTCTCCAACGTGTACCGTGGCTCGTAGCCAAGCTCGAGCCGGGCCCGGGTCAGGATGCACGGGCCACGAAGGTGCGCCCGCGGTGGGAGGCCCGGCCCGACGGTGATGCGTGCTTCGGGCACAAGCTGGCGGACTACCTCGGCAACTTCGTGGCGTCGCCGGAGCGCTCCCCCCGTGACGTTGAAGATCCGGTGGGTGATTGGCCTGACGGTCATCGCCCGATAGACCCCTTCGGCCAGGTCGCGGACGTAGGTGAGGTCCATCGGCAGGTCGGCGCCGACCGGCTCGTCGATGGCCTCACCGGCCAGCGCCCGGTCGAGGAAGTACCCGCCGGTCGACGAGTTGGGCCCGAAGACGTAGCCCGGCCGGACGACGGCCGTGTCCAGGCCGTACACCTTGTGGTACGTGATCGCCATCGTCTCGGCCATCAGCTTGGTCGTGTCGTAGATGCCAACGGGCTCTGGCCGCGCGTCTTCGCCGAGCGGGTGCAGGTCGGGGTGGATACCGTACAGCGTCGCGGTGGAGATGTACACGACCCGCAGTCCACGCTGCCGTGCCGCCTCCAGGACCGACATCGTGCCCTCGACGTTGACCTGGAACGTGCGGAGCGGATCGCTGGCGCCGTCGACCTGGCTGATGAGCGCGACGGCGTGAACGATGCCCTCGGCGCCCACTTCGTCGACGATCTCCCGCACTCGCTGTCGGTCCAGGATGTCCGCCTCCACGATCTGGATGGGCGGTGCCTCGTGGCGTGGATCGAGCGGCCGCGGTCGCAGATCCAGACCGGTCACGTTGTGGCCGCCTTGAACGAAGCGAGCCGCGACGAACGGGCCGATGAATCCCGAGGTGCCGGTGACGATGACGCGCAAAGCACTCCCTTACCAACCCCATCAGCGATCCGCGACCGAGCCGTCCTCGTGGAGCGGCGTGTCGATCGCGCGGGGCATGTGGGGATAGCGGTCGACCAGACCCGGCTTCAGCTCGACCCCGATGCCCGGCCGATCCGGGACTACCAGGTAGCCGTTCTCCAGGCGCAGATTCTCCACGAGGAAGTCGTTTTTTGGCGGCCGGTCATCGTCGAGGTAATCCTGGACGACGAAGTTCGGGATGCTGGCGTCGAGTTGGACGGCGATCGCGGTTCCCACGGTCGAGAGAGAACCGTGCGGGATCATTCCCGCGTGAAACGATTCCCCAATCGCGGCGATCTTCTTGGCGGCGGTCAGTCCGCCGGCGAGGCAGGGATCGACCCGCAGGAAACGCGCGCCGCCGCTGACCAGCAGCTCTCGATACTCATGGATCGTTTGCAGCCGTTCACCGGTCGCGACCGGGAGCGTGATCGCCCGGGCGATCTCGCCCGCGGACTGGATGCTCTCCGGGGCGATCGGATCCTCGTAGTACAGTGGACGGAACTGTTTCAGCTCGTCGGCCAGGGCGACGGCTTCAGCAGGGGAGAGGCGCCGGTGGATCTCGACGCCGATGTCGATGCCGGTGCCGACCGCCTCGCGAACCGCCCCGACGAAGGCGACCGCATCGGCGATCACCTGATCGTAGCGCATCCTGGGGAAATCGGGGCGAAACGGCGTGACGCGGACCGCGGTGATTCCGCGCGCCACCTCCGCTCGTGCCGCGTCTGCCACTTCCTCGGGTGTCGCGCCGCTCGCCTGCGTCTGGACCCGGATCCGGTCGCGCACCCTGCCGCCGAGAAGCTGGTAGACGGGGGCCTGGTAGTATCTGCCGACGATATCCCAGAGCGCGGTGTCGATCGCTCCCAACGCGCCGGTGACCGAGGCACCCCGGAAGTGCGCGTTGCGGTAGAGGTACTGCCAGTGGTGCTCGATCCGCCGGGGATCCTGGCCGATGAGGTACGGCTCCCACGCCCGAATGACGGCGGCGTTGGCCTCCAGGTAGCCCCACATACCCGCCTCGCCAAGACCGCTGATGCCCGCGTCGGTGTGGATCTGCACGAGCAGGTAGCGCCCGATCAGCAGTTGATCGATGCGTTCGATGCGCACGGCTTCCTCTTTTCCCTACAGTCGAATCGGGTAGCGGCCGAAGTGATGAGTGGCCTCGACCATAGCGGCGTAGTTCGCGTGCTTGACGCCCGGATACAGCGAGTTGCCCGAGGTCATCGCGAAGTCGCCACCCGGCGCAGCGTGCTTGATGGCGTACTTCGCCTCCTCGACCACGTCCTCCGGCGTGCCCAGGACGAGGATATCACAGTCCACCCCACCGAGGAAGGCCAGTTTGCCAGCGTACTTCTCTTTGAGCAGCTCTGGCTCCATTCCGATGCTCTGCTGGATGCCATGCCAGGCGTGGGTCCCTGCCGCCACGAGGCTGTCGAGGATCGACCAGGTGTAGCCATCCGTGTGCTTGATGAAGTACTTGCCGAGGTGGCGAGTGACCTCTACCGGCACCTTATACGCGGAGTAGACGAACTCCTCGTACGGACGCGGCCCGATGATCGGCCCACGGTTGTCGCAGTAGTCGGTGCGGATAAGGATACCATCAGGCAGCCTGACGTCACGTCATCGCGGTTTGCCGCAGCCGGACGGGTATGCTATACTTTTTGGTCAGAACCTGGTGCCGCGTTTATCACGTCGCTCGACTGGGCGGGCGGTGCTGGTTCGCCACCCGCGAGGGCGGGGGCCTGGGGGTGTCCCCCAGATCTACTCATTCACGTCGCTCGACTGTCTGGGCTGTGCCGGCTCGCCACAGCCGGTCCCCAGCGGGTTGAAGGCGGCGGAGGGCTCTGTGCGGGGTAGCCGGGGCAATAACAGTACATTGAGGGAGGATTAAAGTCTACGTGGCAAACGTCGTCTCGATGAAGCTCTTGCTCGAAGCAGGTGTCCACTTCGGGCACCAGACGCGCCGTTGGGATCCTCGGATGAAGCCATACATCTTCACCGAGCGCAATGGCATCCACATCATCGATCTTCAGCAAACAGTGATGCGGCTGAATGAAGCGTACGCCGTTGTCCGCGACATGGTTGCGAACGGCGGGACGCTGCTGTTCGTCGGCACGAAGAAGCAGGCTCAGGAAGCCATCGAGAACGAGGCCAAGCGCTGCGGGATGGCCTACGTTAATCAGCGCTGGCTCGGCGGAATGCTCACTAATTTCCGCACGATTCAGGGCCGGATCAGGCGACTGGAGGAGCTCGAGGGCCGGCGGGATGGTGGCGAGCTCGACCGGCTGCCGAAGAAAGAGCAGACCAAACTGCTTGACGAGATCGAGCGGCTGAATCGATTGCTCGGCGGCATTCGGAATATGCGACGGCTGCCCGATGCCGTATTCGTGATCGATCCGCACAAGGAGCGACTTGCCATCGCCGAGACCCGACGCCTGGAGATCCCGATCATCGCCCTGGTCGATACCAACTGCAACCCGGACGAGATCGACTATTCGATCCCGGCCAACGACGATGCGATTCGGGCCGTCAAGCTCCTTTCGTCGAAGATGGCCGATGCCGTGACTGAAGGAACAAACATCCGCCAGGCGATGGAGGCCGAGCAGCAGGCGGCTGAGGAAGCTGCTCGCGCGGAGGCCACGGCTGCCGCGGAAAGCGAGAAGCCTGCCGAGATGGTCGAGGCATCGGCGGTCACGGCCGGTAAGCCGGAAGCAGTTGAGGCCGAGCCGGCGGCGTTGGGGTGATTGGCGGACCTCACCCCCCCTGATCACTTGGCACACCTCCCGGTGGTAAAGGGAGAGGCGTGCTGAATCGAGGAGGCATCCTTGGACATCTCGACGTCGGCGGTCCGTGACCTGCGCGAGAAGACGGGCGCGGGCGTGATGGACTGCAAGCGTGCGCTGGTTGAGGCTGGCGGCGACGTAGCGCGGGCGATGGAGATCCTCCGCCAGCAGGGGCTCGCTCGAGCCGGCAAGAAGGCCGCGCGCGTCGCTACCCAGGGGGTGATTGACTGCTATGTTCACGCGGGTGGCCGGATCGGCGCGATGATCGAGCTCAACTGTGAGACCGACTTCGTCGCGCGGACCGACGACTTCCGTCAACTGGCGCACGATCTGGCGATGCAGGTGGCGGCAACCAACCCACGCTACGTCTCACCGGACGAAGTGCCGGCCGAGGCGACCGAGGACCGCGGGGTGATCTGTCTCACGTCGCAGCCGTTCATCAAGGACCCCAGCCTGACGGTCCAGGACCTCATCACTCGACTGATCGCGAAGATCGGCGAGAACATTCGGGTCCGTCGCTTCGCTCGATTCGAGCTCGGAGCAGAGTAACAGCGTGGCAAAGTATCGGCGCGTGCTCTTGAAGCTGAGCGGGGAGGCGCTGGTTGGGAATGGCGTTCGGAACGCCCACCAGATCATCGACTACGACACGCTGACCCGGATTGCGCGCCAGGTGTGCGAGGTCACCCGGGAAGAGGGTATCGAGCTCGGGATTGTCGTCGGGGGCGGGAACATCTGGCGCGGTCAAGTTGCCGCCGAGCGCGGGATGGACCGAGTGCAGGCCGACTACGCGGGCCTCCTGGCCACGATCATCAATGCGCTGGCCCTCCAGGATGCCCTCGAGCAGCTCGGCGTCGTGACGCGAGTCCAGACGGCTATCGCCGTCACCTCGGTTGCCGAGCCCTACATCCGGCGGCGGGCGATCCGCCATCTGGAGAAGGGGCGGGTCGTCATCTTCGGCGCGGGCACTGGCAACCCCTACTTTACCACCGATACGGCGGCGGCGCTTCGGGCGGTGGAGATCGGCGCCGAGGTGCTTCTGGTCGCCAAGAACCGCGTCGACGGCATCTACGATGCCGATCCCCGGACGAACCCCCACGCGCGCAAGTTCGACCGCCTCAGCTACATCGAGATGCTTCAGCTTGGCCTGCGGGTCATGGATAGCACGGCGGTCTCGCTCTGTATGGAGAACAAGCTGCCGATCATCGTGTTCGGCCTGTTTGGACCGGGGGGCGAAGGCAACATCGGTCGGGCGATCGACGGCGAGCACATCGGCACCCTCGTCAACTGAGTGGCCGACCTCACCCCCCGGCCCCCTCTCCGTCAACGGAGAGGGGGTGAGGCCAGGCCCGGTCCCCTGTCCGACGCGGAGAGGGGTGCAGGCCTGGCGTCCAGGTAAACGTCGAGCCTGCAGGCGAACCCGGCCCCCTTTCCCTCGCTACGCTCGGGACTGACGGAGAGGGGATGCCGGGGGTGAGGTCGAAACGAGCTGACTCCGGGAGGTGGTTCGGGTGGTAACAGATATGCTCACCGAAGCCGAAGAGAAGATGCGGAAAGCGTGCGAAGCGCTCAGCCGGGAGCTCGCCGGTCTGCGGACCGGTCGCGCCAGCCCGGCGCTGGTCGAGCGGCTCCACGTGGACTTCTACGGGGTCTCCACGCCGCTCAACCAGCTCTCGAACATCTCGACGCCCGAGCCGCGCCTGCTGGTCATCCAGCCCTGGGATAAGAGCGCGATCTCGGCCATCGAGAAGGCGATCATGAAGTCGGACCTTGGGCTGATGCCGACGAGCGATGGGCGGGTCATTCGACTGGCGATCCCCACCTTGACCGAGGAGCGACGGCGCGACCTGGTCAAACTGGTGCGACGGCGCGTCGAGGAGGGACGGGTCAACGTCCGAAACGTCCGGCGGGAGGCGCTCGAGGACCTCAAGCAGTTCGAGCGGGAGAAGCTGATCTCCGAGGACGAGTTCCATCGCGGCCAGGAGCAGCTCCAGAAGCTGACCACCGCGATGATCGAGGAGGTCGACCGGATCGGCCAGAAGAAGGAAGAAGAGATACTCGAGGTCTAAGAGCGATGCAATCGGATCCTTCATCGGTGCGTCCCACGACGGATTGTGGCGGGCCGCTGGCCGATGGGCAGCTCGTCGGTGAGCAACTCGTGAACGTGCCCCGACACGTTGCCATCATTATGGACGGCAACGGCCGCTGGGCGCGGCAGCGCGGTCTGCACCGGCTCGCCGGGCATCGCGCGGGCGTCGAGAACGTGCGCAAGGTGCTCACCACCTGCGTGGAGTTTGGCATCGAGTATCTCACGATCTACGCCTTCTCGACGGAGAACTGGAACCGACCGGCCGAGGAGGTTCAGGGCCTCTTCGAACTGGTGCGTCAGGTCATCTGCGACGAGACGCCCGAGTTACTCCGCAACGGGGTCCAGGTACGTCACGTCGGCCGTCTCGACGAGCTTCCGGACGGACTGGCGCAGGCCATACTTGATGCGGTCGCGCTCACTCGGCACAACGGCCGGATCGTTCTCAATGTGGCCTTCAACTACGGTGGCCGGGCGGAGATCGTCGACGCGGTTCGGGCCCTCGTCGCGGCGGGCATCGATCCGACGAAGCTCACCGAACAGCAGATCAGCCAGTTCCTCTACACCGCCGGACAGCCGGATCCCGACCTCATCATCCGCACCGGCGGGGAGATGCGCCTGAGCAACTTCCTGATCTGGCAGGCGGCCTACGCCGAGTACTTCTCGACGCCGGTCTTCTGGCCGGATTTTGGGCGCGAGGAGCTCTACACGGCGCTGCTCGCCTATCAGCGACGAGAGCGACGGTTCGGGCGCGTCTTCGACGGCGCCCCCCGCCAGGAAACCGCGGATGCACGCCGCCCTCACCCCTCGCCCCTCTCCCACGGGGAGAGGCCCTCACCCCTCGCCCCTCTCCCACGGGGAGAGG
>JACPQP010000141.1 GCA_016190465.1 Chloroflexota bacterium | reverse complement strand
CGCTCGTACAGCCCCCGCACCAGCGCCAGCTTCCACCGTCGCCGCTCCTGGTCGTCGTGTCGAGTCTCCCGCGTCTTCAGGTGGGCCATCACCGCCACCGCGAACGGGTTCGGGCTCGCCTCGAGCTCCGCCCAGCGCGAGCGATAGTCCACCAGCTTCACCAGCGGGAACCGGATCCCGACTTCGCAACCCCACAACTCGTACCGGAAGCGATCGGGACGCCAGTTCGCCCGCTCGTCGCCGAGCACGGCCAGGCTCGCCACCCGCCGATGGTGGCGATCGAACAGGCGGTAGTTGTAGACGTACATCCGCTCGGCGAAGTCCGCTTCCTCCTGGACCTGGACCTGGACCTCCACGTGCACCAGCACCCACGTCTCCTGGCCATCGCGGCGCCATACCTTCGCCAGCTTGTCCACGAGGCGGCGGCCGAGCTCGGCGTCGCGCGCTACCTGCTGCATCTCCGTGTCCTGGAACTCGTGGCCGCGCTGCCAGTCGATGCCGGCGTAGGCGGTGGGGAAGAAGAACTCCAGGAACGGCGGGAAGTATCGCTCCAGCGCCTCTTTCCAGGGGCTATCGAAGTCGGCCGGGATCTCGCTCACCTCGCTCACCTCGCGCTACCCCCTCACCCCCGTTCCCGCTCGCAGTGGGAGCGGGAACGGGGGTGAGGGCCGCACACCTGCGGGCGTCCTACGCAGTGGGGAAACCTGCGCCAACCGAGTCGTCTTCGGTCGCCAGTGATCGGCGTCCTTCACTGCGGCCAGCATCTCCACGACCGATATGGTACCGCGCCTGTCAACGACTGCCTCGGTTTGCGGTGCCGCACTCCGTGTCAAGTGGCAGCCGGACGCTTGCTGGCATGTCACTGGCAGCCCCGACGCGCCGGCCCGCGCAACCGAGTTGGTTGGTGAGCATTTCACACAGTGGTGTACCGCAAGGGCTGTTGCACGTGCAGATCTGTGGAGACAAGCGCCGATCCCCTACGCAGGCCGACACCGATCGTATATACAGGCGCCGCACGTGTCCGGCGGACCTTGCCCGGCCTCAGTTCCTGTCATCCCCGTAACTACTCAGCGGGGTGGCCTCGAATGGCTCATGTTAGCCTTCATGTTAACCGCGGCAGCGCCGCGACACGGGCGTTACGATGGTTGACATGAACGCTATATTAACCCCCCACCTGAGTTACTCATCCCCACACATCTGGCGCGCGCATGCGCCGGGGGCTCCACACGGAAGTGGGTGGAAAGCGCAGGTCACCACCTCACCCCCCGTCCCCTCTCCGTCACCGGAGAGGGGGTGCCGGGGGGTGAGGTCAGGAAGACTACCCCGTCGTGATCGCCCGCACGCCCAGGCCGAACGTGAACAGCGCCGTCAGCCCGAGGATGAGCGCGGCGCGCGCCGGAGAGCGCGCCGCGTAGGAGTTCGCAAACGGTAGCGCGGCCGCGGCGATCAGGCCATAGGCCAGGTGGAGCCAGTCGCGCGGCTGGCGGCCGAGCAGCAGCAGGAGAATGCCGATGATCGCCTGTACGCCGAGAATCGCCTCGGCGACGACGAAGGCCGACCAGAAGGCCGGCGAGAGCGACCGCCGCCCAATCGCCGTGGCCAGCGCCCACACCGCCACGACCAGGGTGATGAGCAGGATCATCCGCGAGATGGTGGCGTGTGCGTCGAACAAGGCAGTCACTTTCCGCTGAAGAATGCCGCCACCGCCTCGACGTAGGCCGCGGCGATCGCCTGGCGGGTGGGCTCCCGGCGGAGCAGTTGGGCCTCGGTTCGGTGGGAAAGGAAGAGCGACTCGCCGAGCGCGCCGGGCGAATTCGTCGCCCGCACGTGGCGAGGCGGACGGGCGTCGCTCAACACGAAGATGCCGTAGGCCACGCCTCGAAAGATCCGAAAGTTGGCGTCGTCCTTCAGGCCACGCTCGACTGGCGAATACCCTGCCGAGCGCAGTTGACGCAGGAGGCTCGTGTAGAGGAGCCGGGCGACGCGAAGATTCTGCTCGGCGAACGGACGACTGGAGTTGTACCACACTTCCGTGCCCGATTGGGTGGGATCATTGGAGCCATTATTGTGGATCGATAGGAAGAGGTCGGCGCCGGCCGCGTTGGCCAGGTCGACGCGGGCCTGGAGATCGTCCGCACCGTTCACCTGCCCGTCGCCGTTCAGGTCGAGCCGCTCCGCGTTCACTGACTGATCGGCGCGCCGGGTCAGAACCACGCGATAGTCCCGCGCGATCAGAAGTCTCTCGGCCCGCAGCGCGATGTCCAGGTTGATCGCCTTTTCCTGGAGGGGCGGGCCATCGTCGACCGAGACCGCCCCGATCTCGTCCCCGCCGTGGCCTGGATCCAGCGCGACGACTTTGGGGGACACGGCGCCGGCGGGGGCGAGCCTTGTGTTCGCCCTTTCGGCGGGCATGGCCGCGGCCGGTAGCCCCCCGGCCGCCCCTGAGCCGGGTCCGCTGGCGGAGAGGGGATCCGAGGGGCGAGGTTTGGAGACGTCGGGGGTAAGGTTCGCCCCGACCGTGGCGGGCATCTCCGCCAGCGCGCTCACGCGGTCGCCAACCACCGCCGGGCCGGCGAGCGTGGCCGGAGCGTCGATCGTCGGCGCTAGCGTGGGCCGGCCCGATGCCGTCGCTGGCTGCTGCCTCGCCTCTTCGACCACCGGCGTGGGTGTCACTTCACCCCTACTCGTCTCCGTCGACGGGGAGGGGGTGCCGACCTCACCCCCCGGCCGCCGTCCCTGAGCCGGGTCCGACACGGAGAGGGGGAGCGGCCACCCCCCTCCCTGTGTCGGGCTCAGCTCAGGAACGGCGGGGAGGGGGGAGAGGTCCGGCTTCCCGGCGACCTCGCCCCCTGTCGGCCGCTCCCGAGCCGGATCCGTTGACGGAGAGGGGGTGGAGGGGGTGAAGATCGCCCCGACCGGCGGCTGCGCGGTGGGCTGGCACGCGAGGATGGTGATGACGAGGGCGACGGCCCAGGGGGAGAGGGCGAACACAGAGTTCGGCCCCGCGCCCCTCTTCCGGGCCGATGACACGATGGCGTTCGTCAATATGTGGGCGAGGACGCTTCGCATCGCCCTTGATCCCTCCGTGCTCCCAGCGACACCGTCTCGGGCAGTTTCGCATGACGGCGTCGCGCCGTCAACGTGGCAAACGGTAGGGCTCATCGTCCTTGAGTATGGGGGTAGTTTGCGGGGCTGGGAGGAGCTAGCGAGGGGGCGGAGGAGCTCTTCCAGGGCCTGCAGGAGGTCCTCGAGCAGGCCGAAGAATTCGAACCCGCGACGATCGGTATCGATGTCGACGAGGAAGTCGACGTCGCTCTCCGGTCCGGCTTCGCCCCGTGCGACCGAGCCGAAGACCCGGATATCACGCGCCCCGTGCGCGGCCGCGACGCACAGGATCTCGTCCTGTCGGGCGGCGACTATCCTCCAGAGTCAGCCCGCGCTGCCGAACCGGGTGGGCAGTAAGGCCACGCAGCGGGGCGATCTCGAAGCGGAGCCCGAGCACGTCAGCCAGGCGGCAGAGCGTCTTGACTGATGCGATATTCCTACCAGATGGTTGAGGGGAGATAAAAGGGAGGGGCGAACTACCGGTTTGCCTCTCCCTTCACAATGATATCGGAATGACAAGGAGGCAGGCAACTCTCATCAGACGCGAAGCTCAGCAACAGTAGTACGACTACTACGTTCCGCCGAGCGCGCCCTCGGGCCAGGCGATCTCCGTGGGACCCTCGCCCACCTGGACCGTATCGATCACGGCCTGGGTGGACGCGTCAATCACCGAGATCGAGTTGTCGCCGCGATTGGCCACCAGCACACGCCTCCCATCCGGGGTGATGGTGACCGACCGAGGATCCTGGCCCACGCGAATCTGCTTGCCGATCTGGCCAGTGCCCACGTCAACCGTCAGCAACTGGTTGCCGGTCGGCGTCACCAGGAAGAGCATGTCGCCGGTCGGGCTGGCGACGCCGGTGACCGGGGTCACGTTCGCCAGATCGATCGTCTTGCTGACCTGGTTGGTGGCCGGATCGATGACGGCCACCTGGGTCATCTGGCCGCCGGTCACGAAGATGCGGTTGCCGGTCGGCGAGGCGAACACGTCGGTCGGACCGGCCACGCCGGCGGTCGTGATCCGCACCCGGGTCACTTCCTTGAGCGTGTTCGGGTCAATCACCGCGACCGCCCCCGCGCGTGGCAACGTCACGTAGAGCAGCTCCCGCATCACACCCGCCACTGGCGTCAGCATCGGGCTGGGCGTGGCACCGGGGGTCAGCGCGGCCGCGGGGGTCGCCGCCGGCGTCGGAGTCAGCGCGCTGGGGGTCAGCGCCGCCGGTGTTGCCGCGGCGGGTGGCGTGGCGCCGGCCACGGGCGTTGCCGCGCGCGCCGCGATCCGCACGAATTCCATCCCCTGCGCCTTCTCGCCGAGCGAGATGCGCTGGGTCTCGGTGTACCGGGTCGCGTCTATGACCGTGAGGAAATCGCCGACGCGATCGCTGACGAAGGCCCAGCGGCCATCGGCCGAGACCACGATCTCGTCCGGGGCGCCACTCGTCCGAATATCGGCCACCTTCTGCCGGATCGTCAGGTCAAAGACGGTGACCAGGTTGGACACGGCAGCCGCCGCAGGCGTCAGCGCAGCGGCGGGGGTTCCCACCGGCGTCAACGCTGTTGGGGCCGTCGGAGTGAGCGCCGCGGGAGTGGCCATCGGCGTGGCCACACCCGGCGTCGGGGTCAACCCGGCGGCCGGCGTCGCGGCCCCCGGCGTAGGTGTCATTGCCGTGACGGGGGTGGTTACCGGTGTTGCGGCGCCAGGTGTCACTGCCGCCGCGGGGGAGATCGCCGCGTGGGTGAGCCAGGCAAAGCGGCCATCGGGGCTTACCGCCAGGTTGCCCGGCGTGAAGCCCAGGTCAATGCGCTCGACCGCCTTCATCGTGGTGGGATCGAACACCGTGATGCTCCGGCCCACCTGGTTGAGCGTGAAGACGCGGGCTGCCACCGCGGCGGGAGTCATCACCGCCGCTGGCGTTCGCCCTGGCGTCACGGCTACCGGTGTTCGCGCTACCGGTGTCCGAGCTGGCGTGGGGGTCTCGACGGCCGCTGGCACGCAGGCGGCAAGGGCCATCGCCGCGGCAACCAGGACGTTCAGCCCCACGAGCTTCAAGCGAAAGGCTCTGTCTTTGTGCACGTGCTTCATCCCTCCCAATATCATCGGGATTTCCCGCTTGTGCCGGGATTATCAGGCTTCCCGCGCCCGACCGCCCATTCCGCAATCAGGAACGTCGGCAGACGCGGGACCCGTTCCGTAATCAGGAACTGCCATCAGACCGGGTTCGGAGTTCATCCCGGACCTTTCCTGGCGTCCATCTCGACCATCTGGTGAGAACTGCCCGTCCGAGGATTGCTAGCAATGAGCGTACCACCCTTGGGGGTTGGGGGTCCGGAGTCGGGGGCTGGCTGATGCGCCACAACGCGTTCGCAATTGGTATAGGACTTCTTGCGCCTGTGGCGCCTCGGTCAGCTACCTTCGCAGGGGCGCGATCAGATCGACGGCGCGCCGGTATGCCAGGGCGAGCTCCTCTTCAGACCGGGGGTCGATCTGCACGTAGATCGGGCCGGCGTACTCGATCTCCCTGGAAGCCTCAGCGCAGCTCGCCAATACTCTGCTGCGCTCGTGTCCGGATCTGAACCTGCTGGCGACCAGCCGAGAGGCGCTTGGCATCGCCGGAGAAGTGACCTGGCAGGTAGCCTCCCTGGCGGCGCCGGAATTGCAGCGCCTGCCACCGCGCCATCAACTCACCCAGTACGAGGCGGTCAGACTCTTCATCGACCGGGCGACTGCCGTCTCGCCGAGCTTCACCGTGACCAACCAGAACGCTCCGGCCGTCGCCCAGATCTGCTGGCGACTGGCTGGGATGCCACTGGCAATTGAACTCGCGGCGGCCCGGGTGAAGGTGCTCTCGGTCGAACAGATCGCCGAGTGGCTTGACGAGCGGCCTTGCCAATGCGCTCCAGAGCCTTGGGGGAGTCGTGATTGAACGCGGCGACCGCGAGCGAGCGGTCGCTCTCTTCGAGGAGAGTCGCCAGCTGAATCGAGAGCGCGGAGACCGGCACGGTATCTCCTGGTCGTTGCGCCGTCTCGGTATCGTCGCCGCGAGCCAGGGACAGCTCGATCGAGCCAGCGCGCTCCTGCGCGCGAGCCTGGGACTGCTCTGGGAACTGCGAGACAAGACTTGCACCACCTGGTGCCTGAGCCTCCTGGCGTCCGTATGTGCCGACCGGTCGCTGAATGACCGTGCTGTCCGCTTGCTTGGCGCGGCGCAGGCGCTCCGAAACACGATCGGGGTGTCACTGTCATCACTGTCACCGCGGGAGCGGCTTGATCACGACCGACGGATCTCCAGCCTGCGCACGACTCTCGGTGAGGACGCGTTCGCTCGGCCCTGGGCGAAAGGTCAAACAATGGCGATGGAGCAGGCAGTCGCCTATGCCCTGGATGAACCGGCGAGCGCCTGACTCGGCGAGAAGGGCAGCCGGTGGATCACCCGAACCGTCGACTACAACTCTCGTGCCGACATCCGCACCCACCCCCGCCAGGTGCCGCCGGGCGAGAGCACGACCATCCCGGTCTCGAGGCCCTGGTTGGCCAGGTTGAAGGCGTCGGGGACGCAGGTGTGGGGCTCCAGGGAGAGCGACGAGTTCCAGGGGGGCGTGAACAGCACCAGGGCGCCAAAGCTGGCGCTGCATTCCATTCGGACCTCGACGCTCTGCGCCGCGTCTCGAATCGTGCAGCCGATGCCACCGTCCGCATCGGAGGGCAGGCCGCGGGCCCGGCCGAAGGCGCTGTACAGCAGGTTGTGCATCATCCCCATGCCGGGGTAGTGCTCGCTCGGCAGCGAGCCGATCGTCCGCGGGCGCCGCGGGTCGATGGACTCGGCCACCGGCTTGACGACGCCGGTCGGCAGCGCCATCTTCTGCTCCCAGTGGCGCTCGGCGGAGACGGACACGAGG
>JACPQP010000140.1 GCA_016190465.1 Chloroflexota bacterium | reverse complement strand
GGCCGTCGACGACGAATCGCTCCTCGACGCGATGCAGGTGGGGCTTGGTATGGAGCCCAACTCGGAGGCCGGCCGTTTCGAGGATGCGCGCGATCATCGTCGCGGTCGAGCCCTTGCCCGAAGTGCCGCCGACGAGGACGACGCGCAAACCGGCTTCCGGGTTGCCGAGTGCGCCCATCAGTCGCTGCATTCGCTCGAGCCCCGGCTTCACGCCCGGCCGGGATGGGTGGCTCAGCGCATCAAGGAGCGTCTCCGGTTCATCGCCTGGTGGTAGCATCACTGTCCGCTTCGCGTTCAGTTTCGAGTCGCACGATCACGCTTACTCGATGAGCTCGGCCAGCCGCCGGATGACCTCGGCCGGAACCACGGTGTCGGCCATCTCGGTCCGGACCCGGCCGGTCGCGGTGCGCTTCGGCAACAGCATCGCGATGTGCAGAAGCTGGCCACCCTTGACGATCTTGAAGGTCGTGATCGACTTGCCTCCGTCCTGCTCAACCGTCACGACCGCCTCGCGCTCGGCCGGCTTCACCTCGATGGTCCCAAATGACTTCACGTCCGCCATCGTGCCCTCCCACCCCTGAGCTACAGTCGCCCTTGCGGGCGAGCCGCAGTCCATCTGGCAAGAGCCGTGCCGGGCAGCGAGCGAGAGGGCGGACGTCCACCACAAAGGCACCCGGGTACGGGGCTTACCACAAAGACACAAAGAACACAAATCACTGGATCTCGAGGACCAACGCGTCCAGGGCGAGGCGCGGGTTCACGTTCTGACGCAGGTACTCGACCGTCCGCTGAATCGCTCGGAGCATGCGGCAGGCAGACGTGAGGGCGTCCTGATGGACGCGTGCCTCGAGCTGGCCAAGCCGGTCGTGATTGACGACCAGGTCGTGGCAGCCGACAGCGACGAGGAGCTGGTCACGCCACCACGTCTGCCAGAGGGCCAGCCGCTGGTAGACCTCGTCGGCCGCCTTGCCGAACTGACCGGCGAGTTGTTCGGCATAGGCGAAGCGCTCGGCGTGGCCCGTCGATTCCAGCGCGATCAGTCGATCGAGCGCAGAGTTGCGCGCGGCCAGGCTCTCGGGGTGCTGGAGCGCCTCAATCGCCCAACCAACCTGCCCCTCGGCCAGATGTGCCAGTCGCTCGGCGTGATCGGCATCCGCGCGAAAGCGCTCGCGGAGCGCCGCCGCGATCTCGTCGGCGGGCACGAAGCCCAGCCGAATGACCTGGCACCGCGAGACGATGGTCGGCAACAGGTTGCTCGGGTCGCTCGCTGTCAGCGCGATGACCACCCGGGGCGGCGGCTCTTCGAGCAGCTTGAGGAAGCTGTTCATCGCCGGTCGGCTCAGGTCTTCCGCGTCGAGGACGACGTAGACCTTCCACCGGCCAGAGTAGGGCGCGAGGAAAGCTTCGTGCTGGATGGCCCGGACGTCGTCGATGCCGATGTTCTTCTCGGGGGGGCGTGAGGAGCGGGTCATCTCGGTCGACAGCGAGACCCCGAGCCGGGCGATTCGCACGTCGGGATGGTTGTTGTCCGCGATCCGGCGACAGTGCCCGCACGCGCCGCAGGGTCGATCGATGCCCTGGCAGTTCAGCGCCTGGGCGAACTGGCGGGCGAGAGTCGCCTTGCCGATGTGCGGCGGCCCGACGATGAGGTACGCGTGACTGGGGCGGTCGCTCTCGATCGCTCGGCGAAGCAACGCAATTGCCTGGTGGTGGCCGATTACCGAGCGCACGCCGCCTGCTCGACCTCGGCGATCTTGCGGATGCGCCGGCTGTGCCGCTCGTCGCCGCTGAATGGCGTGCGCAGCCAGATGTCGGCCAGGTCCTGGGCCAGCCCAACGCCGACGACCCGGCTCCCCAGGCACAGCACGTTCGCGTCGTTGTGCTCCCGGCTCATCCGCGCGCTGAAAGTGTCCAAACAAACAGCCGCACGTACACCGGGAACCTTGTTTGCCGTGATGGACACGCCAATGCCCGTGCCGCAGACGAGGATGCCCCGCTCGAACTCGCCGGAAGCGACCGCTTCCCCCACCGCGCGGGCGAAGTCGGGGTAGTCGCAGCTCGCCGTCGAGTGGGTCCCGAAGTCCTGGCACTCGTAGCCGGCCTCGCCCAGCCAGCGGACCAACTCTTGCTTCAGGGCAAGACCGGCGTGATCGCTGCCGATCGCGATGCGCACTTCGATCACCTCCGCCCACATCGTAGCACGCGAGCGGGGCGAACACAAGGTTCGCCCTGCCCGCTTCACGGGGCACGGGGAGGTCGTGTGCGAAGAATTATGTCCGTTTTCCCAGGATGACAAACGTGCACGGTCCTTGACACGTGCGGCGCGTGGAGTAGCATTCACACCACCAGCGGGGCGGCGCCAGCACTGCGGATGGTTGTGTCCCAACGGATCTGCCGATCGACGTGATCGGTTCCCGAGCGATCGAGGGCTGCCCCCGTGACTGGAGGAGTGCCATGGCCGTGCGAATTGGTATCAGCTACGTCGAAAACGAGGAAGAGCCGACCTGGAAGAAGTACCTCCAGATCGTCCGAGCCGCCGGGGCCGAGCCTGTCGTCCTGGCGACGGCAAGGATCTGCCCGCGATCTGATGACCAGGAACCGGTGGTGATCGGGCCGGACCATCCAGCCATCAGGTGGATGGGCGAGGTGGATGGGCTGCTGCTCACGGGCGGCACAGACATCGACCCGACCCTGTACCACGAGGAGTCCCGCGGCTCGCAGTCGCCGCATCGGGCACGTGATGACCTTGAGATGGCGCAGTTTCGCCTGGCCCGGGCGCGGCGGTTGCCGATCCTGGGGATCTGCCGGGGCGCCCAGTTCCTGAACGTGGCGTTCGGAGGATCGCTGGTGCAGGACCTGCCGACGGCTGGCTCACACCGGGCCGATGGGCAGCGCCACGAAAGCCGGGCGCACCGGGTTCTGGTAGCGGCCCACACCTGTCTGGCTCGGGTGCTCGCGGATCATCCAACCAGGGATCTGGTCATAGAAGTGAACAGCCGCCATCATCAGGGCGTGCCGCCGCCTCGGCTAGCGAGAGACCTCGTCGCCGCGGCCTATTCCTGTGTCTCGTCCGACCAGGGGGAGTCGTCCGTGATCGAGGGGATGGAGACGCCGGACACGCGCGCTGGCCGCGAGTTCGTGCTAGCGGTGCAGTGGCACCCGGAGCGGGTCGACGACGTGGTGTCGACGGCGCCCGGTCAGTCAGCCGATTTCCGGGAGCTGTCGCATCGGTTGCTGCGGGCATTTGTCGCCGCGGCCCAGACTCGGCGGCAGGGTGGCGCGTGACCGTCG
The DNA here is from genome assembly GCA_016190465.1 of Chloroflexota bacterium. GTDB lineage: Bacteria > Chloroflexota > UBA6077 > FW602-bin22 > JACPQP01 > JACPQP01. The sequence goes on along the minus strand of JACPQP010000140.1, from coordinate 4,311 downwards.
GCCATACGCCCGACGGGGCGATCACGCGACAGGGCGACGGGGCGACACAGCGACGGGGAGACACGGAGACGCGGCGACGCGGCGACCCCGGCTCCGGACGCCCCGTCCCCCCGTCCCCCCGTCCCCCCGTCGCCGGACGACGCCCCGTCGCGTCAGCCACTCTGCTCCTCGCGTTCGGCTTACGAGTCTACCAGCTTGGCTTCCGAGGGCTCATCGGCGACGAAGCATACAGCACGCTGGCGGGCGGCGGGTCACTGCGAGCATTGTTTGCGATCTACGATTCCAGTGAGCCACACCCGCCGGCCCACTACCTGGTCTTATACGGGTGGGAGCGGCTGGCCGGCGCCAGCGAGTTCGCGGTGCGCTTCCCCTCGGCGGCCGCCGGCGTCCTGCTCGTCGCGGTGGTGTGGGCGCTCGGTCGTCGGCTACTGTCGCCCAGCGGGGCAGCGCTGGCGGCCGTGTTGGTCGCCGCGAGCCCCTTCCTGGTCGTCCAGTCGCAGCTCGCGCGGGGCTACGCGCTGACCGCGGCGGCTCTGGCGCTCGCCATGCTGGCGCTCGTGCGTGTCGTCGACCGTCCCAGCCCCGTACTCTGGATCGTGTACGTCGGCGCGTGTGCCCTCGCGCTCTACAGCCACACTTTCGCCGCGCTGGCGATCGCCGCGTTGCCGCTCTGGTATCTGCAGTTGCCGCCATCGGTGCGGCAGCGCGTCGGGCGCCGCAACTGGCTGGCGGCGCACCTGCTGATCGGAGTGCTGTACCTCCCGTGGCTCGTGCGCGTGGCGGCGCTGCTGCGGGATCCGGCGCCGATGTGGTTTGAAGAGGGCAGCCTCCACGCCCTCGGCTGGCGCGTGCTGCGGGCATTTGCGCTGGGTCCGGCCAGCGGATCGTGGGCCGCCGACGCCAGCGCGGGGGCCCTGCTGGCCGTCGCCGCCATCGGACTTGTCACCGTCGCCCGGGCGAAGGCTGGGTATGGCAGCCTGGTGGCCCTGACGCTCCTGGTGCCGGGTGCCCTGGCGGTGGTGCTGTCGTTACGCGCACCGATCCTCCGCGACCGGTATCTGCTGATCCTGTTCGTGCCACTGGCGCTCGCCGTCGCGGCGGGGATCTCTCGCCTACAGCGTGCGGTGTCGTCAAGCGTACGACCTAACCCAGCATCCCCCTTCCCGGAGCGGGAAGGGGGCGAGTGGTATTCGCGTCTTTGTGGGCGGTCTCGTGACTCCCTGGTGGTCTTCGCGTCTGTGTGGTTCACGTTCGTCCCGTCCGTCCTCGCCCTGCCGGCCTACTACCGCACCGTCGAGTTCGTGAGCGCGGCTCAGATGCGAGAGCTTCGGGAGTTCGTCCATCGCGCGGCCGGCCCCGACCTGACGGTCGTCGTCAACCTGGATCCAGCGGATCCCCTCTTCCACTACTACGACCTGGCACCGGCCGAGACGGTCTACCTCCCGGTCGCCTCGAACGAGCGCCGACAGGCCGGCGAGCGTGCGCTGGAGGAGCTGACGAAGGCACGTCCCCGCGTCTGGCTGATCCTGTTCGACTACGGGCCGCCGGAGGCGCGCTACGTCGAGCCACTGCTGAATCGTCTGGCCTATCGTCTCGACGAGCGCTGGTTCGGCCACGTCCGGGTGGTCCGCTACGCTGGTGCCGCCACGGCCAGCAGGGCCCTTCAACCACTGGGGGCGACGCTTCGCGGTGATGGCGCCGCGATCACGCTGGTTGGCTACCGGCTTGCCGCCGACTGGCTGCCGTCCGGCGCGAGTGCCGGCCTGACGCTCGTCTGGCGTGCCGAGGCGGCGCCCGGCGAGCGTTTCAAAGTATTCGTCCACCTGGTCGATGCAGCGGGCGAGCGGTGGGCGCAGAACGACGCCGAGCCTCTGGCCGGCCGATTCCCGACGACGCTGTGGGCACCGGGGCAGGATATCGAGGACCACTACGGCATCCTGGTGCCACCGGGCGCGCCGCCCGGCACCTACTCCCTGTACGTGGGACTCTATCGGCCCACCGACGGGCGGCGGCTGGGGCTGCCGAACGGCGAGAACGCGCTCGCTCTCGGGCCGCTGACGGTCGAGCGCCGCGCGATGCCGGCATCGGCCGATGAGGCCGGCCTGCGCCACCGGACGAGCCAGATGTGGGACGAGACGCTGGCACTCCTGGCCTACGACCTCGAACGGCCGGACGGCGCCGCTCCCACTGTTGTCCTGCGGCCAGGTGAGGAGCTGCCGGTGGTGCTGCTCTGGCAGGCTCGCCGCGCCCCGGGAGAGTACCAGGTGCGCCTAGAGTTGCGGGGAACCGATGGCCGGGCGGTGGCAGGGGTCGAGGGGCAGCCGGCGGGGCCGACCTATCCGACAGGGACCTGGTCGCCAGGGGAGACGGCGCTCGGCAGGCACCGGTTGAAGGTGCCGACCGACGCCCCGCTCGGCACGTACACCCTGGTAGTGAGCGCACGGCCGACGGGGACCGGCTCGTGGTCGCCGGACCGGGATCGGCCGCTCCACCAGGTGCGGGTCGTCCCCCCGTAGCAGGGGGCGAGGGAGCGACAGGCGGACGGGGCGACATAGCGACGGGGAGACACGGAGACGCGGCGACGCGGCGACCCCGGCTCCGGACGCCGCGTCCCCGTGTCTCCCCGTCCCCGCGTCGCTGTGTCGCCCTGTCGCTCGGTTCGCCCTGCTTACACGGCAAATGAGAGGAGACGACCATGCGGGCGCTGGCCGCGGTGGACTTCGCTCGAGACGGTCGAGCAGGCTTTGACCTGGGTGAACTGAGAGCCGACGGCCTGAAGCTGGCCCGGATGGGCCTCACGATCGTCGCCTTCGTGCTCGTCGCCGTGGTAGCGCCGGGGGTGAACGAGGCGCGGGGCCCGGTGGTCATCGTGGCCGCCGGCCTGCTGGCGCTGGCAGCCGGTGTCCACGTGGCGCTCGATCGGAGCATCGCGCTGGCAACACTCCTCCTGGTAGGTGGTCTCGTCGTGATCCTGGCGGTTGGACAGCGGTTCCTCTTTCCGGGCATGCCGCTCGTGGTCGCGCTGCCACTGGTCGTGGTTCTCGCTGGCTCCCTTGGCGGATCGGTGACCGGCGCGGTCGTCGCGACCACCGCGAGTGGCATCGTCCTGATTACCTACCAGCAGGGCGACGGACTGTTGTCATCCGAGCTGGCGATCCTCACCATCGGCCTGGTCTGGGCCGGCGCCTTCGTCTCGTGGCTCACGACCAGGCCGATCTACACGACGCTGGACTGGGCCTGGCACAGCTACCAGCAAGCTGAGGAGCTGGTTGTGCAACTGCGCCGTCGTCAGGAGGAGCTGGGACGCCTTTCCAAGAGCCTCAACGAGTCCTGCGAGCACCTGGAGCGGCTGAACGTCAAGCTGCGGCAGGCGCGGGAGGCCGCGGAGGAGGCCCGGCGCCTGAAGGCCGAGTTCGCGGCGGCCGTCAGCCACGAGCTTCGGACGCCGCTGAACCTCATCATCGGCTTCAGCGAGCTGATGGTCCTGCCGAGGGGGGATGGCCGCCCCGTTGGTCCTCCGGACCCGTACCGCGGCGACATCGAGGCCATCTACCGCAATGCCTGCCACCTGTCCAACCTCGTGGACGACGTTCTGGACCTCTCCCAGGTCGACGCCCACCGAATGGCCCTGCAGCGGGAGCAGACTCATCTGGCGGAGGTCATCCGCGAGGCGATGGCGGCGGTCACCTCGATGTTCGAGGAGAAGGGTCTGCCGATCTTCCTGGCCCTGCCCGAAGGCCTGCCCCCGCTCAGAATCGACCGCCTCCGCGTTCGGCAGGTGCTGTCAACCTGCTGGGCAACGCCGCTCGCTTCACTGAAGAGGGCAGGGTCGACATCGTCGCCCGCGAGGATGAGCGCGAGGTCGTGGTCTCGGTGGCCGACACCGGCATCGGCATCGCCCCCGGCGATCTGCCCAGGGTCTTCGAGGCGTTCAACCGGACGGACGCGGCCGGACGGCGGCGCCACAGCGGGCTCGGACTGACCATCAGCAAGCGCTTCGTGGAGCTTCACGGCGGCAACATGTGGGTGCAGAGCGAGCCGGGCCAGGGGACCACTTTCTCGTTCAGTCTGCCGCTCTGTGACAATATCGTGGTTCAACCCTTCGAGCGCGAACCTCACCTGGTGATGCCGCCCGATGCTGACCCGGGTGGGGCCAGGGCAGTGCTGGTGATTGACGGTAGTGCTGATGGGGCCAGGCTTCTCGACCGCTATCTTAGGCCCTGTCACGAAACAACTTGACCAGAGCACTCCTGCTGTGAGTGAATGTGTGCATGGCAAGCCAAGAGATGATCGCGACGAAGTTCAAAGCCT